>CAZHPX010000022.1:0-428 GCA_964534785.1 uncultured Desulfobulbaceae bacterium
AGAACTACGGAGTTAACAACATGCTGATTGGTCGTGACCATGCCGGTGTTGGTGATTTCTACGGTCTGTTTGAAGCCCAGGAAATTTTTGATCGTATCCCAACCACTGGTGATCCGGCTAAAGACCTGCTTTGCAAGCCGATGAAAATTGACTGGACTTTCTACTGTCATAAATGTGATGGTATGGCTTCTCTGCGTACATGTCCGCATGGCAAGGACGATAGGGTTATCCTCTCCGGCACCAAGTTGCGTAAGGCCCTTTCTGAAGGTGCTGACATTGTTGATCACTTTGGTCGTGACGAGGTTCTGGATCACCTCAAAGAGTACTATGCCCGTCTGACCGAGAAGGTTGAGGTTAAAATGCAGAGTGCTGCCTCCGGAGATTCAATGTAAAAAAATCGTTTTTTGATTTTTTTATCATAATTATAT
>CAZHPX010000022.1:438-10254 GCA_964534785.1 uncultured Desulfobulbaceae bacterium
ATACTTTCGGGTATCTCCTTTTTTTTGTGTTATTTCAGACATCATTCCCTCGTTCCCACGCTCTGCGTGGGAACGGGAAATGTCCTTCATGTCCTTCATGGTTTAAAAGTTTCACAATAAAATGAATGAGAAAAAAATTACTGTCGGCCTTGGTGAGAGAAGTTATCCCATATTGATTCGTCCGGGGTTATTGTCTGGAGTTGGTGAAGATTTGGCCGCTCGGAGGATAGCTGAGAGGTTCTGCGTAATCAGTGATGATTTCGTAGCCGAACTGTATGGCAGTCACTTGTTGAAATCTCTGCATAATGCAGGGGTTGATGCGGAACTGATTACTTTTCCAAGGGGAGAGGCAAGTAAAAACCTGCAAACCATTGCCGGGCTTGCCAGTGAGCTTGCCAGGAGGAGCTTTGATCGTTCTTCTGCTTTAATTGCCCTTGGCGGCGGGGTGAGTGGTGACATGGCTGGATTTCTGGCCGCCATCTATATGCGTGGCATTGCCTTTGTCCAGGTGCCGACCACTTTACTTGCCCAGGTGGACAGTTCGGTGGGTGGTAAAACCGGGGTTGATATTGCAGAAGGTAAAAACCTGATCGGTTGCTTTCATCAGCCCAAAGCTGTTTATATTGACCCGGCTGTGTTGACAACCCTGCCGCGGGAAGAGCTGCTTGGTGGACTGGCTGAGGTCATTAAATACGGGGTTATCCGTGATGAAGAGTTTTTTTCTTTTCTTGAACAGCAACAAGATGATATTCTTGCCCTTAAAGAAAAGGCAATTATTCCGCTTATTGGTCGTTGTTGTGAGATAAAGGCTGAGGTCGTGGAAGAAGATGAACGGGAAGGGGATGTTCGGAGGATTCTTAACTTCGGCCATACCATCGGTCATGCGGTTGAGGCCGCCTCTGATTTTACCTTGATTCATGGTCTGGCAATTGCCATTGGTATGCGTGCCGCTTCCGATCTGGCTGTGCTTGACGGTTGTCTGTCTGCAGACGACTGCAGGCGTATCCGCTCGCTGATTGAGGGTTACGGTATGGAAGTGGCTGTTCCTGCTGAACTTGATCGCAGTCTGATTAAGAGGTTTCTTCTTACTGATAAGAAAAGGGTCGGCAAAAAGTTATTTTTTATTCTTCCGGAAAGGATTGGCAAAGTGAAAATTATCGATGGGGTGGAAAACAACCATATTGATAAAGTTATCAGGTGATTGGATAAAAAAATCTTGTATTCATAGAGAGAAAAAATCCCGATTTATGAGTTTTTTTTTGCAGGTATTGCAAGACAATATTTAATTTTTATTCATCTCGGATCAACACGGCAAAAAAACCGGATTGTCCTTTATGCGGGCAGCCTGAACTTGAGAAAATGATGTCTTCTTTTGCCATAACCGGCAAGGCACAAGAGGATGAGAACGACTATGAGCTTGATGAGTCAAAAATGGAACAGGCTTTTGCAGGATTCAGGTAACAAAAAAAGATGGAGTTATCGTCATAACTCAGATCAATTCTGGGGACCGTGAGAACCCAGAACCTTAGCCTCTATCATCTGTTTTCTTTTTGTACCTGGTTCAGGCTTTGTCCATCTGATAAATTGCTCGGTAATCCGCATGTAATCACCATTGTCCTGCTGACAAAGGGAACATATGGATTCAGCCTGATCACGGTACATGATAATTTTACTGGCGGCTTCACCATCTTTATCCACCGCTGCCATTTTGCGGCAGCCGCACTCCAGGCGGATAACCGCAACCCCGATACCATCCGGGCTTCCTTCAATGATACCTTCTATCATAGCCCGTTCTCCATGTTCAATGGTTCGCTCTGTTTCTTTTTGATTATTGGTCATTATTTGTTTTTCCCTCTATTATGGTTAATTGTAACCTGAATACTGCGGATGGAGCTGGTATTGCGTGTGTTCTCAGGACACTGCGGTGCCCGGTTAAGATCGCCTGTATAGCGGGGGCTATGGTGAACGATTATATGCCTTGCACAGACCTACGGTATCTTTTTATAGACTACTCACGATGACTTAGCTTATGAAACCGCCTGATTATCATAGCCCTGTGATTGCTTACAAATTATCGCTCCCTTTGTATAGAATCTCAAAAAGCGGGGATAAAAATAATCCACTCAGAATATTATTTGTTCGAGAGTAGGTCAATATTTTTTTCATAACGATTACGGATAACCTAACAAAAAAACTGATGTTTTTTTATCTTGACAAATGTCCTGTCATCCGATAGAGGAAGCTCACTTATGACAGATCGATTGTCTGGCAACCGGTTCAGGATTGACCTGAGTCGGTAGTATTTTTTCTTTTTTTGGAGGTTCGTATTATGTGGGAAGTTATTGTTGATAAAGATAAGTGTGTTGGTGATGAAGAGTGTGTAGCGGCCTGTCCGGCTCAGGTTTTTGAGATGGTTGACGGTAAGGCTGACCCTGTTGAAGCTGATGAATGTCTCGGCTGCGAAACCTGTGTTGAGGTCTGCCCGGAAGAGGCAATCATGGTCACTGAAATGTAATTCTTTTTTCATACAGGTTGATCTCAAGCCCACCTCTCCTTGTCAGGAGGGTGGGCTTGTTTTGTTTTTATACTTGGTGTATCATGTCTGTTTTTCTGTTCTTTCAAGCTTCCTGATGAAGGTTAACTCTTGCAGGATTCAGGTTAAAGGTTAAAACAGACATAAAACATCGTGAAGTCAAATTCAATTTTATCAAAATACAGGGTTTCCCGAACAACCCTTATTATCTTTGCCACTTTTATCTGGACGGCAGTCGGATGTATGCTTCTTGCTAAAGGGTGGGGCTGGAAAGGGACAGGATATGAATGGATAGTAATTATCCTTGGTTTTTTGTTTGGTTTGTTAAAATCAGTTTTGTTTTTAGATAAAAGTTTTATTTGTTCCATTACCAGAATCAAAGAGTTTCCTGAAGACAGGGCAATTATTACTGTATTTTCAGGCAAAACATGGATGTTGATTGGTCTGATGATTTTTTTTGGCATAACCATGCGAAGCCTGACCAGTCCCTGTCCCGCTATTGGGGTGTTGTATGTGGCCATTGGTTGGGGGATGTTATTCTCCAGCAGATACGGCTGGCGTGCCTTAACAGGCATGGGGAGAAACGGTCGTGCTCGAGGTTGAGTCGCTTAACAGGGTGGTTGTCAACTGCCTGGCTTTAAGTCATAATTTTCACATTTGTCGTCAACGGGCAGGAGATGTGGATATTATGGCCATGGTCAAGGCCGATGGTTACGGGCATGGCATGGTTGAGTGTGCGAAAATATTTGCAGAGTGTGGAGCGGCAGCCTTTGGTGTGGCCGAAGTGGTGGAAGGGGTTACACTCAGGCACAGCGGCATTAAACAGCCGATATTTGTTTTAACTGCAGCATTGGCGGAGTTTTTTCCGCTCATTATTAAATATGATTTAACTCCGGTGCTGGTTGATACCAACCAGGTAAATGCCATTGCTGCTCATACCCGGCATTGTCGGAAAGCGTTGCCGGTACATGTCAAAGTTGATGTCGGCATGGGCCGGCAGGGGTGCCTGCCGGCTGAGCTCCCCGAACTTGTAAAAATTATAGAAAAAACTGCAGGATTGCAGCTTACGGGAATCATGGCACATTTTCCCATGGCCGATGATCGGGCAAATCCTGTAAACAGTAATATCCTCAACAGTTTTAAGGAAGTGGTCGGAAAACTGTATTTAAATAATAATGCAGGAGAAAAGCAATGCCACCATATTGCCAATTCCGGGGCATTGTTTGGTGTTGCCGGATCAACCATGGATATGGTAAGACCTGGTATTTCCCTGTATGGCTATGCGGCGGGCGGGGCAGGGCAGGGAGCAGGATGTTTTGAACAAAAATTGCGTCCCGCCATGAATTTTATCAGCAAAGTGATCCAGGTGCGGAGGGTTCCGGAGGGAACCGGTCTTGGTTATGGGCATAGTTTCGTGACCCGTCGGAAAACAAGATTGGCGGTATTACCGGTTGGCTACGAAGACGGTTATCTGCGAAAACTTTCCAACCGGGCCTCTGTTCTGATTCGTGGACGGAGAGCTCCGGTGGTTGGCCGCATTTCCATGAACCTGACCCTTGTTGATGTGACAGATATTGACTCGGTTCAAGCTGGTGATGAGGTTGTTCTCCTGGGCAGGCAGAGGGAAGAACAGATAACAGCCGATGAAATAGCCGCCTGGATGGAAACCATCTCTTATGAGGTGCTTTGTCTGTTTGGGCGTTGCAACAAAAGGGAGTTTGTTGATTGAAGTATCAGCATTTGAGTTGAACTGTTACAGGAGATGGTTTCTAAATTTTACCTGCACCTCTGCCGACAAAGCACCTCCGGCAAAATTGGCAATGCGGGGTTTAGGTTACAAATAAATTAAGCAAAACAAAATGATTAAGTTGAAACTGAAAAAACAGGTCGACCATTGTTTCCAACAGGGGGTTGAGCAGAAGCTATGGTCGGAGCTGGCTGCAGGGAAATATACAGTAGAAGTGCCAAAACGGGAAGGCCAGGGAGATTTCTCCACCAACCTGGCCATGGTAATTGCTGGTATTGAAAAACGAAACCCAAGGGCAATAGCTGGCCAGTTTGTTGAGCTTATTGATGGTGAAAACAAGCTGCTGGATAAGGTTGAAATTGCCGGTCCCGGATTTGTAAATTTTTTTATCAACCCTTCTATCTGGAAAATTGTGCTGCCGGAGGTTCTCGAGCAGGGGAAAGACTTTGGTTTATCTGACCTGGGCAAAGGAAAAAGAGTCCTGGTTGAGTTTGTCAGTGCCAACCCCACCGGGCCGCTTTCTGTCGGTCACGGCCGTAACGCCATTATTGGCGATACAATTGCCCGTCTTCTTGCAGCAGTTGGTTATCTGGTTGATAAAGAATATTATTTTAACGATGCCGGTCGGCAGATGCGGGTGCTGGGTGCCTCAACAAAGGCCCGTTATCTTGAATTATCAGGTATTGATGGGGAGTTTCCGGAGGACGGGTATCAGGGTGATTATATCTATGACATAGCCCGCCGTCTTCAGGATGAACATGGGGATAACCTTAAAGATGAGGGGATTGACTTTTTCAAGGATGAGGCCCAAAAAGATATTTTCACTGATATTGACATAACTCTTAAGCGAATAGGGATTATTTTTGATTCCTATTTCAACGAGCATACCCTCTATGAGAAAGGATTGATTGATGATGTGGTGGCCAGGCTGCATAGCAGAAACCTGGTCTATGAAAAGGATGGTGCCACCTGGTTTAAGACCAGTGAGTTCGATCAGGAACAGGACAGGGTTATCATAAAAAACACCGGTGAGCCTACTTACCGGCTCCCGGATATAGCTTATCACCGGGAAAAATTTCGCCGGGGTTATGAGTGGATGATTGATATTTTCGGGGCCGATCATATTGCTACGGTTCCCGATGTCATGGCCGGTATCCGGGCCCTGGATCTTGATGATACAAAGGTTACGGTTATTCTTCATCAGTTTGTAACTTTAATGCGGGGCGGCAAACAGGTAAAGATGTCTACCCGCAAGGCCACTTTTGTGACCGTTGATGAACTGGTGGATGAGGTCGGGGTTGATGCCCTTCGTTTTTTCTTTCTTATGCGAAAGCCTGACAGCCAGTTGGAATTTGACCTTGATCTGGCCACTAAGCAAAGTCAGGAAAATCCGGTTTATTATGTCCAGTATGCCCATGCCAGGCTTTGCTCCATTGTCAGAATAGCGGCTGAACAGCAGATTGTCCCTGACAAGATAGAGGAGGAAAATCTCCTCCTCCTTAATGAGCCGGAAGAGTTGACTCTCCTGAAAAGCCTGGCCGAATACCCGGCCCTTGTTGCCGGGGCTGCCCGTGACCTGGCACCCCATCGGGTAATTTTTTTCCTTATTGAGCTTGCCGGGGCATTTCATCGTTACTATAATAAGCACAAAGTATTGGGAGACGATCAAGCTCTCACTGCCGCCAGGCTCTATCTTTGTCTTGGAATCAGGACTGTTCTCCATAATGGTTTGACCATGGTCGGTATGAATGCTCCTGAAAAAATGTAGGACGACAGGGTTTTGAGCTTAATCATGGCAGCGAGAAAAAAGAAGACAGCGGGATCAACCAGAAAAAAGCAGAAAAGGTTCAATTTCCAGTTGGGTTTTACCGGACTGGCAGGGATTACGGTTGTCTCTTTCTGCCTTTTTTTATGGATGTTTCTGCTTGGTATCTGGGCTGGTCAGACAATTCTTTTGCCGTCGGTGAATGACAATAGTCTTCGATTAAATTCAAATCATTCAAAAAACATATCCACGCCAAATCATCTCCCTGTAATTTATCCGGATGGTCGTAAAAAAGTTATCGGCAGGTAATAACGTACTGTTATGTAATTAATTAGTTACATGTTATGCTCCACCATGTTATGGTGTCGGCTAACTGTAAAAAAGCATGATGCAGAAACAATATGGCAGATAACCACTGCATAAAGAAAGGTATCATCCGTCCAGCCAGAATGAGTGATGTGCGGGAAATACACGCCCTTTTACAGAGTTTTGCTGACCAGGGTCTTCTTCTTGGCCGTTCCATAAGTTCTCTGTATGATCAGTTACGGGATTTTATTGTTTATTATGATCATGGGGTCAAGGGGGTTTGTTCCCTGCATATCTGCTGGGATAACCTGGCGGAAATTCGTTCCCTTGCCGTTTGCCAGGGAGTTCAGGGTAATGGTGTGGGAAAAGCACTTGTCATGGCCTGTCTTGATGAAGCTGAACGGTTTGAAATAAGTCAGGTTTTTGTCCTGACCTATCAGGCAGATTTTTTCAGGAAACTTGGCTTCTTTGACAAGGAAAAACGGGAATTGCCTCATAAAATATGGAGTGATTGCTTAAATTGCCCTAAATTTCCTGACTGTGACGAAGAAGCATTGATGTGGAGCGGTACTGCAAAAAAAAGTAAGCAAAAAGATAAAAAATAGATGATATTGTCAGGTATCCCTGGCTGGTGGAGATAATAGCATGATAGTAAAAGCATTAACCAAGTTTTTTGGCAGCAAAAATGACAGAATAATCAAACAGCTTGGTAAAAGGGTTGTCCGAATTAACGATCTGGAATCATCGGTTGAGTCCCTGAGCGATGAACAGTTGGCAGCAAAAACCATTGAATTCAAGGAACGGGTTGAAAAAGGGGAATCCCTTGACAATCTGCTTCCTGAAACCTTTGCGGTTGTTCGTGAAGGTGCAAAACGGGTATTGGGGGAGCGGCATTACGATGTTCAGCTCATCGGTGCTATTGTTCTTCATAATGGGCAGATTGCCGAAATGAAAACCGGTGAAGGAAAAACTCTTACCTCCACAGCATCCGTGTATCTGAACGCCCTGTCAGGTGAGGGAGTGCATGTGGTCACGGTTAATGATTATCTTGCCAAAAGAGATGTGGAGTGGATGGGAGACCTGTATCGGTTCCTTGGTCTGAAGACCGGACTTATCATCCACGATATGGATGATAATGCCCGTCGCCTTGCCTATAGTGCTGATGTTACCTATGGCACCAATAATGAGTTTGGCTTTGATTATCTTCGTGATAACATGAAATTTTCCACGGAAGATTTTTGCCAGCGCGGTTTTAATTATGGAATTGTCGATGAGGTTGACTCTATTCTTATTGATGAAGCGAGGACACCGCTGATTATTTCCGGTCCCGCAGAGATGACCACGGATATGTATGTCAAGGTTGATCGGATAATGAAACATTTCAAAGGGGAGCAGCATTACACCAAGGATGAAAAGTCCAGGCAGGCAATGTTCACCGATGAAGGCGTTATCCTGGTTGAAGAACTTCTCGAAGTTGATAATCTCTATGATCCCGGTAATATCAATTATCTCCACCATGCCACCCAGGCTTTAAAAGCCCATGCCCTTTTTCAGCGGGATGTGGATTATATCGTTACCAATGGCCGTGTGGTTATTGTTGATGAGTTTACCGGTCGGACCATGGAGGGGCGTCGTTTTTCAGACGGGTTGCACCAGGCTCTTGAAGCAAAGGAAGGGGTTACCATTGAGAAGGAAAACCAGACACTTGCCTCTATTACATTCCAGAATTATTTTCGCATGTATGATAAACTGGCTGGAATGACCGGTACTGCGGAGACTGAAGCTCCTGAATTTAAAAAGATTTATGACCTTGATGTGGTGGTTATTCCTACTCATCAGGACATGATAAGAATAGATTTTCCGGATGTAATCTACAAGAATGAAAAGGCAAAATACCGTGCCATTGTCCAGGAGGTGAAAGATCTATATACCAGTAAACAACCTGTACTGGTGGGAACTATTTCCATTGATGTTTCCGAGAAGATTGCTGGAATGCTGGTTAAGGAAAAAGTTCCCCACGAGGTCTTAAACGCCAAGCATCATGAGCGGGAAGCTGAAATTATTGCTGCGGCAGGACAGCAGGGCAAGGTAACCATTGCCACTAATATGGCAGGCCGGGGTACGGATATCAAACTTGGTGACGGGGTCCGGGGATTGGGAGGAGTACATATTCTTGGGACCAGCCGCCATGAGAGTCGTCGGATTGACAATCAGCTCCGAGGTCGTTCCGGTCGCCAGGGAGACCCCGGTTCCTCCAGGTTTTTTCTTTCCCTTGAGGACGATCTCTTAAGAATATTCGGCTCAAAACGAATTGCTGGAATTATGGATAAACTTGGTATGGAGGAAGACGAACCCATTGAGCATTCCATGATTTCCAAAGCCATTGAAAATGCTCAACGCAAGGTGGAAGGGCATCATTTTGATATTCGTAAGCATCTTCTTGACTATGATGATGTAATGAATATGCAGAGGGAGGTTATATACAGTCAGCGGCGGGAGGTTCTCCAGGGAGGTGACATCAACCCCATCGTTGAAGATATGATGGGGCAACTTGTTGCGGATATGGTTGATGAAGTTGTTCAGGAAAAGATTCCTTCTGAAGACTGGGAGTGGCAGCCCTTTAATGAACGGGTGTCAGGAGTGTTTAATATTGATTTGACCTGGGATAAGACCGAGCGGGCCGACCTGAGCAGGGAACAATTACTGGAGAAGCTTGAAAAGGCCGTTAACGACAGGTACAGCCGCCAGGAAGAAGCAAACGGCAGGGAACAGATGCGTTACCTGGAGAGGATGATTCTTCTTCAGATGGTTGATACCCTCTGGAAAGAGCATTTGCTCAATATGGATCACTTAAAAGAAGGAATCGGGCTGCGGGGTTATGGACAGAAAAACCCCCTTGATGAATACAAAAAGGAAGCGTTTAACCTGTTTACGAGTATGATAGAGACCGTTAAACAGCAGACAGTGTCGGCGTTGTTCAGGGTTCAGGTTATGCAAAAAGATGAAATTGAACGTCTCGAAGAGGAACGAAGGCAGGAGCGGGAACAGGAACTAAAAATGGCGAGTCGAACTTCAGGCGGGACAACGACTGCTCCTGAGCGGCAGCCGATTCGCCGCGATGAGGCAAAAGTCGGCCGAAACGCTCCCTGTCCCTGTGATTCGGGGAAGAAGTATAAGAAATGTTGTGGTAGTATCAGATGACAGAAACCAGAATAGCTCGAAGTCTACGCTATCTGTAAACTACACTTAACTGCTCGAAGACTCCGAGCGGAGACTCCGAACGCGAAGCATCAAACCATTCTGTCCTCTGTCTTCTGATACCTTTATCCTCTTAAATCATCGGGATGGAAAAGGTTTCTCTCCATGTGACTGATTTCGTCTATTCCCGAAATTATTATTTCAGGATCAGTGGCCAATTCTTCATCGGCAAGTTTTTCTTCATAATCGATATTTCTGAGGAGATGC
>CAZHPX010000023.1:0-9986 GCA_964534785.1 uncultured Desulfobulbaceae bacterium
TGCGGTGTCACCTTTTATCGGTTGCTCTGCGATCAGAAATCCACCACTCACCGGTTAAGGGAGGGACAGGGCTGAATAAGCCGGTGATAAGCTCTCACCAGTACCCCGCCTTCGCACGATCGGGCTTGCCTCACATAGGACTTGCTATGAAAGTATGTTCATGATGTCTGTAAATTATAGCGGCGGATAAAATAACGGCGATAATACATTGTCATTGTCCATAATCTTAAAGGAGAATTCCGTGAAAATAAAAGCCATCAACGGCTTTCAAGACATCCTGCCGGATGAAGCGTTACGCTGGCAGTTAATAGAAAACACGGCAAGAGATATTTTTTCCAGGTTCAGTATGTGCGAAATCCGCACCCCGATTCTGGAAAAAACTGAACTGTTCTGCCGTTCCATCGGCGAGGCAACCGATATTGTCGAAAAAGAGATGTACACATTCACCGACAAAGCCATTACCATGCGTCCGGAAGCCACCGCCTCGTTACTGCGGGCCTTTATTGAACATGGTCTCCATGTCCGCCAGCCAGTCTCGCGGCTCTACACCATTGGCCCAATGTTTCGCCACGAACGTCCCCAAAAAGGAAGACTGCGACAATTTCACCAGATAAATGCTGAAATCATCGGTGCATCTGAGCCGCAGATTGACGGCGAGATGATGGCCATGGCCATGATGCTCCTTGATTCTCTTAATATAAATATCAGCCTGGATCTGAACTCTCTTGGCTGTCCGGGCTGCCGCCCTGCCTTTCGCCAGGAACTCACCAGTTATCTTGAAGAGAGAAAAGAGCATCTCTGTGAAAACTGTGGACGACGGCTGAAAATCAACCCGCTCCGGGCATTGGACTGTAAAAGCAGCGGCTGCCGGGAACTGGTTCAGGAAGCACCATCTATCTTAGAGACAATCTGCAGTGATTGCGACCATCACCTCACCGGAGTGGAGGATACCCTTAACGCCTTAAATGTATCATATACAAAAAACCAGTTCATGGTCAGAGGACTTGATTATTATACCAAAACAACTTTTGAATTTATCACCCCTGATCTGGGGGCTCAGGCGGCGGTCGGTGCCGGCGGTCGCTACGACAATCTGATTGAACAGTTAGGCGGTCCGGCTTTACCGGGGATAGGTTTTGCCCTTGGCATGGAACGACTTGTCATGCTTATGGAACAACAGAAAAATCAGCCCCCACTGGCAGAGGAAATGGATATTTTCATTGCCGCCCTGGGCAGCAAAGCTATCCAGTATGGATGCCTGATAAGCCAAAGCCTTCGGGTTCACGGTATCAAGACCGCCATTGACTACAGTGACCGCAGCCTGAAGGCCAGAATGAAACAGGCCGGGCGGACAAACAGTCGTTTTGTCCTGATTGTGGGAGAAGACGAACTGACTCGAAAACAGGCTGTACTTCGTAATATGAAAAACAGGGAACAGGTTAATTTTTCTCTAACCTCTCCAATAGAAGAGCAAACCGACAAACTAATAGAAATTATTTCAACCTGGGAGCAGGGGCGGAAAATATTCCGCCCCTGCTAATCTAAAAGCCAATAACGAATAACGCCAAAAGCAGTGGAGCAAAGACGAATGAACGAATCTGCCCTATCACGAACCCATAACTGTAACGAACCTGACACCAGCCTCCTCAACCAGGAAGTTACCCTCATGGGGTGGGTACTCCGTCGCCGAGATCATGGCGGGGTCATTTTTATCGACCTGCGCGACCGCTGGGGCATAACCCAGATCGTGTTCAACCCGAAAATCAATCCGGAGGTACACAGCGATGCCCACCAGCTCCGTTCCGAGTGGGTACTGGCGGTGAAAGGAAGAGTTGAGGCCCGGCCGGGAGATATGGCAAATCCAAAACTCAAAACTGGAGAGATAGAAGTACTGGTCAGTGAACTTGAGATTCTGGGTACCAGCAAAACCCCGCCTTTCCCCCTGGACGAAGAAGTTGATATCTCTGATAACCTGCGTCTCCAGTACCGTTATCTTGATCTGCGGCGGCCGGAAATGGCAAACAAGCTCATTATGCGGCATAAAGCTGTTCAGGCAATACGCAACTATTTAAGCAATAATGAGTTTCTGGAAATAGAAACTCCTATGCTGACCCGCTCCACCCCGGAAGGAGCCAGAGATTACCTCGTGCCGAGCCGGGTCAACGGGGGAAGATTTTATGCCCTGCCCCAGTCCCCCCAGCTTTTCAAGCAGATGCTGATGATTGCCGGCATGGACAAATATTTCCAGATTGTCAAATGTTTCAGGGATGAAGACCTGCGTGCCGACCGCCAACCGGAATTCACCCAGATTGATATGGAGATGAGTTTTATAAGTGAAGAAGATATAATAAATATCACCGAGGGAATGATGGCAGCTCTGTTCAGGGAAACCCTTGGTGTTGACCTTGCACCACCATTTGCACGGATGAGCTATGATGAATCCATGGCAAGGTTTGGCAACGACCGTCCCGACACCAGGTTTGGTTTTGAACTGATTGATCTCACCGATACTCTGCGGGGATGCGGATTTAAAGTTTTTAACTCCATTATTGAAAGTGGTGGAGCCGTCCAGGCCATAAATGCCAGGGAATGTGCCGGTTTTTCCCGCAAAGACCTCGATAACCTCACCGAATATGCTTCAAGGTTCGGGGCAAAGGGCATGGCATGGATCAAGATAAAAGAAGACGAGTGGCAGTCACCTATAACAAAGTTTTTTACAGAAGCAGAACTGGCAGCCATGGGCAAAGCCCTTGATGCCCGGCCCGGAGATCTGATTTTATTTGGTGCTGATAGTTTGAGTACGGTGCGGCAGGTTCTTTCTGAGCTTCGACTGGAGCTGGCAAAACGACTTGATCTTATTGACAGGGATTCATTTAATTTTATCTGGATTACGGATTTCCCTCTCTTTGAGTACGATTCAGAGCAGAAACGCTACACATCTGTTCATCATCCTTTTACCGCCCCTTTTGATAATCAGATGGAACTGCTGACAAACGATCCGGGGGTAATGAAAAGCCGGGCCTACGACCTCGTTCTCAACGGTAATGAGATAGGCGGCGGCTCCATTCGTATCCACAAGAAAGATATACAGAAAAAAGTTTTCACCGCTCTTGGCATTAACGAGCAGGAAGCAGAGGAAAAATTTGGTTTTCTCTTAAGGGCATTAGAGTTGGGGGCTCCGCCCCATGGCGGAATCGCCTTTGGCGTGGACAGGTTAATGATGATTCTCACCGGCTCTGACTCCATCCGCGATGTCATAGCCTTCCCAAAGACCCAGAAAGCGACCTGCCCGCTCACCGAAGCTCCGGCCCCGGTTTCAAGAAAACAACTCACGGAGCTGTACTTGCGGCCGGACTGGAAGGAAAAAGACGAAGAAATTATTACGAATAAATAACCTTGAGGCAGCAAGTAAAAAACAACCATGTATTTTATTGAAGGCCTGCTCTGGCTGAGCTTAAACATCTATCATGAAGCACGGGGAGAACCGGAAAAAGGAAAACTCGCCGTCGCTCATGTAACTCTGAACAGGGCAAGGCAACAGAATAAAAACATTGCCGCAGTGGTCATGGCCCCTTATCAGTTCAGTTGGACATTTCAAAAAGAAAACTACACCCCAAACGATATGAATGCCTTGCTTAATTGTACAAAAGCAGCCCTGAAATCTCTGACCACACCTGATTTTACCAACGGGGCAACTTTTTTTCATAGATATGATATTAACCCTTTCTGGGCAGCAGAAATGACTTTTATCGGTCAATATGGTTCGCATAAGTTTTACCGTCTGAATAATCAGCCCCCCTCCATTTACATTCCCATACTCTATCCCCAATGAAATTAGAGGATGAAATTACCCCATGATATTATTTATGATATTTTTGACCGGCATTGATTGTCCAAGCCCTGTATAACTGCTCCAGGACAATCATTCTGGTCATCTCGTGGGTATAAGTCAACTTTGATAATGACCAGGCCATATTGCTTGCCTTTACAAGCTCCTGACTAAGACCAAGATGCCCGCCAATAAGGAAAAAAACTGAAGATATTGCTTGATCCCGCCAGTCTGACACCATTCTCGCCAACCCCAAAGAGTCATACTGGCTGCCGCCCGCATCAAGGGCCACCTTAAAACTGTTTTTCCCTGCCCGATTCAGCAATAATTCTCCACCAGCTTTTTTAATGGCTGCGGCAGTATCGTTAAGACTGTATTTTTCTTTCAGAATAATTATCTCAACCGGAACAAACCTGTTAAGGCGATTGGCATAGTCCCTGATTCCCGCATCTATATATTTTTCTCTGGTTTTGCCCAGGAAAATAAAATGGTAGTGCAACTTAATCCTCCCGGACATTCCTAACAGATCATCCTTGTTTCCGTCTCAAACAAAATCTGAAGTTTTTCCCGGAACTCTTTGTAACCAAGCTTTTTATTGATACCAGGGCATGACTCCCTGATGGTGATGAAGTTATTTTCGTCATCAAGAATACTGGGATGCAGGGGCCACTGTCCACAACGCCAGGGACGGCCATAATGAACAGCACAACCATTATTATCATCATAGAAAATACAGTGACCATCAACGACCTGCATCTGTACCACCATGCCGGTTATTCGCCAGTATTGTCTCTTAACTTGACTGCGGGTTCTGGTCAACTCTTCAACCATTCTCTTTTGATCGTCCATATCAAGAGAAACCGTGGTTTCCCCCTGGCAGCAATAACCGCAACGGGTACATTTAAAAATTTCTCCAACCTTCACCATCTGAGATTCTCTCACGTTATCCTCTGGGTCTGCCAAAAAATCATGCGTGACCGACAACATCTCCAAATGTGGAAATATCAATTCCATACCGGTACGCTGCCATTCTCCATTTAGATTCATCAGCCGCATTAAAAAGAATTTCCGGATCAGCCGGCAAAATAAGCCAGCCACTGTCCATCAACTCCATTTCAAGCTGCCCCTGCCCCCATCCTGCGTAACCAAGCAAAAACAAATACTCATCCGGCCCCCTACCCATGCCGATATCTTCAAGCAGCTTTAAATCCCTTGATAAAAAGATATCATCACAGACCTTCAGTGAATTTTTATATTCCCGAATGTCTTTATAAATGATAAATCCGTCAGCCATACCAACCGGTCCGCCGATGTACACAGGCGAGACAATACTTTCAGGTATTGAAATCCCTGCCCCTAAAAAAATATCAACAAGGGTAATTTCATTATGGGGATTATTTATCACGACCCCCATGGCACCCTCTTCATTATGTTCACATATAATAATAACCTGCTCCCGAAACCTTGGATCAGGCATTTGTGGAGTTGAGATCAAAAACTGACCTCTCAAGCTTTCCATAAGAATACCTCCATTCATTATTTACCCTGTATGGCACAACCTGCAATACCCGGACAACAACAACCTTTCCTTTCATACCCGAGGACCGAAGTTTAGTGTTTGTGCAGGTTACCCAGGGCTGAGCTGCGAGCTTAGAACTCGCAGCTTATAGCTTATAACTGTTATTCGTCAAGGATGTTCTTACTGTTTTTCATCTTTATCCTGTCCTTTCCGGGCGATCTCCATAGACGGGAAGAGTAACCGTAACCACAGTCCCATGATCCGGGGTGGAGCTTACCTGAATCGCACCGCCATGTTCAGCAATAATTTTCTGGGAAATAGCAAGTCCGATACCGGTTCCATCTTTTTTGGTTGTAAAATAAGGGAAAAAAACCTGAGCCATGGTTTCCTCATCCATGCCAATACCCGTATCTGTCACGGTCACCACAACCATACTTGCTTCAGAGTCACTCCAGGCCTTTATAATCATCTCCCCACCGTATTCCATGGCCTGGACACCGTTTAAAATAATGTTAAAAACAACCTGATTAAGCCGGTCCGTATCTGCCGCCACCGGCGGCAGATCGGCGGCAATTTCCATCTTAAAATTAACGGCATCACTTGCCGTGTCCACCTTGAGCAATCTGACCTGCCGGTCTATCAGCTCGGCAAGATCAACCCAGCCGGTTTCAAGCGAAGCAGGCCGGGAAAAACTGAGCAGCTCTGAGATGGTTCTGTTCATCCTTTCAACTTCCCTGATCAGCATGGCTGCGGCTTCCCGTTCCCTGCTTTTTTCAGAAAATTTCCCCTGAAGCAACAATGCCAGCCCCTTGACAGAGCTTAACGGATTCCGAACCTCATGGGCAACCCCGGCAGCCATACGGCCCACGGCTGCCAGCCTTTCCTGTTCCCGCATTTTTTTCTCCATGTTTTTTAAAGCAGTCAGGTTGGAGAGAAGAAGAACTTCTCCTTCCGGTTCATCGTTACTGTTGGTAATAACAAGGTGAAAACAATTCAATACCACGGCTTTGCCACAAGCATCAATCTGGATATCTTCTCCATCTGATTCCAAAGAAAAAAAAGTATCGGTATTTTCAAAGTCATGAAAAAAGCCAGCCAGAACTTCCGGAAGGACTTCTTTTATCTCTTTACCAATGGCCTGCTCAGCTTCAATACAGAGTAACCGGGCAACCACCTGGTTCCAGGTTGCTATTCTGCCATCTTTGTCAGTGGCAATAATACCAACGGGAAGCTTAGACACCAGCAGACTGGTAAATGCCTGAATTTTGGCAAGGGTTTTCTGTGACACTTTATATCCCTGCATGGTGGATAAGGAAAGCCAGCCGCCAATACCAACCAGGAGCATGATCATGGAGAGCATCATCAGTTGAAACTGTAACTGACCAATGGCACGGTCGTACTCTCTCATGTTCAGGACAGAAACAATAAAGTACTCATCACCATTTTGTAAATGTTCATGGCCGGGGAAAACATTACTTTTGTTTGCTTCGCTGTCAAGAAACCAGCGGTGCAGTCCCTGCTGGGAAAGGGGAAAGGGTGGAGATGGCGGATAAAAAGGAACAAAGGCATGGATAACTTCAAAATATCGTTCTCCTCCCTTAGTCTTGACAATCCGATAGATGAACCTGTTAGCACCTTCTGCTTCAGAGAGAGTTTCCGGTATCTGAATATTAATAATACTGCCTCTGGTTACCGGCAGACTATGTGCCAACACTGCTCTTTGTCTGTTGGTTACAGCAAGAAAAAAAATATCCGGATCGTTGGCAAGATGATCAATTACCCGCTGGACATGACCATACCACGGCTCTGGTGTCCGGACACCCCTTCTCATTTCTGCAATGGCAGAAGATTTTGCCCCGGACTGTATAACCCTGATCATGGTTACACCTTTCTGAAGCATCCCGTTGAGCATAAGCCGCTTTTCCCTCTGCATATTGTTGATGGCAAAGGTGGCAACAATCAAAATCAGCAGCCCGGTTGCACCGGCAAGCAGCCATGGGGAGATAAAGGTAAAATCAGGTCTGGTAAATGATTTCAAAGAAAACATAATTATCCTGTAACCGTTCACAGTGTCCAGTTAACGGTTTTTCACTTTTAAAATGATTTATATAATAATCACGGCAGCCTTTTACTGTCAACCGATAACCATGAACAGTTACAGTCCGGTGATTGTGTAGCTTTTTTAAATTAGCTGAATAGTTACCATTATCCTTTACTCTTATCTCACATCATATTTTCCGGATCAACATCAATATGGAGGCGTACTGCTGCCGGGCAGATATGATTTTTTTCAGAAAGAAGAAGCCGACAGAGATGTTGCAGTGATACTGTTGCTCTGGACTTTAATAAAATCTGATAGCGATACCGATCCCGCAGCATGGCAAGTGGTGACGGGGCAGGACCAAGAATTTCCACCGAAATTTTTCCTGTTTTTGCCATCTGCTGACGGAGGAAATCTCCGGTTTCTGCCGCAGCCTGCCGCACCCCTGCCTCATATCTACCGCTGAAACGGATATTCACCAGGCGGGAAAAGGGCGGATACAAGAGTTCCTGCCGGTTTGAGACCTCCTGTTCATAGAAACCGGTATAATCATGATCCCTGGCATAACAAACCGCATAATGATCCGGCTGATGGGTCTGAACAATAACCCGGCCGGCAAGCTCTCCCCGACCGGCTCTGCCAGTCACCTGGGATAGAAGAGAAAAGGTTCTCTCAGCCGCTTTATAATCCGGCATACCAAGACCGCTGTCGGCCCAGACCACTCCGACCAGAGTCACCGATGGAAAATGAAGTCCCTTGGCAATCATCTGGGTGCCGACCAGGACATCAATCTCCCGCTTTCGAACCGCCTTTAAGATGGCAAGATATTGTTTTCTTGTTCTGGCGGTATCACTGTCCAATCTGGCAACCCTTGCCCCCGGCATTAACTGCGAGACTTCCCTCTCGATTCGCTCCGCCCCAAGACCAAGGGGAATAACCTTACCACCCCGGCAGCCCGGACAAATTATATCAGGTTGAAGAGTATAACCGCAATAATGGCAGACAAGCTGGTTAACCCTTCGGTGGAGGGTCATGGAAACCCTGCAATGCCGGCATTGAATCACAAAACCACAGTCCCGGCATAAAAGAAAAGAGGCATACCCCCGACGGTTGACAAAAAGCAGACTTTGTTGAGCTGAGGCAAGGTTATCTTGAAGAGCTTTAATCAAAAAATCAGAAAAAAACAGGTCTGGACGGGATCTTCTGGTTTTATTCAAGGCCACCACTGTTACTTTCGGTATTCGCCCCCCGCCCACCCTTTTTCTCATGGTGAGAAGAGTATATTTACCGGACTTGGCATGGGAATAACTGATCACCGATGGAGTTGCCGAACCAAGAATAACCGGACAGCCAATCTGCTTTGCCCGCAACACGGCAACATCCCGGCCATTATAACAGAGACCGTCATCCTGTTTATAGGATGGTTCGTGTTCCTCATCAACAATTATCAGGCCGAGCCTGGCAAACGGAGCGAACACCGCCGAACGGGCACCAATAACCACCTTGACTTCCCCGCTCAGGATACGGTGCCAGGCATCCAACCTTTCCCCGGCGGACAAACCAGAATGAAGGACTGCCAACTGCTCTTTGAATCTGGAATAAAAATGAGCCTCCAACTGCGAGGCGAGGGCAATTTCCGGAACCAGCACCAACACGCTTCGCCCTATTGCCAGAGTTTTTGCAGCAGCCCGCAGATACACTTCTGTTTTGCCGCAGCCGGTAACACCAAAGAGCAGGAAAGGGTTGAACTGCTGTTTTTCAATGGCTGGATAAAGGTGGGACAATACTTGTTCCTGCTCTACACTCAACCTGGCAACTGGCTTGATAAACCCGGGCCGTTCTCCAAAAGGATTGCGATAAACCCGGCTTTCCCCAAGCCTGAGAATTTTTTTTGTCATTAACCGTTTTAACACTGTGCCGGTCGATGAATACACTCTGGCAAGTTCCCGCCTTGGAACCGGCTGCCCACCTTCTTTGACATAAAGACATAAATAATATTTAAGCAAAGTTTTTTCAGCCTTGCCGACGATATCCAAACCCTTCCCCTTAAGGGATGAGAGCAGATAATCAAGATTCTCTGCACCTGCCTTTAAAAAAAAATCTTCAAACTCTGTCACCGGAGAGATAACCAGCTCGGTCTTGGGGCGTACTTTTTCCCGGCAAAGAACCTGCTCAAGGACAACAAATCCCTGCTTTTCCCATTTTTTCAACTTTCTCTGAATGTGAACTCTTTGCCAGAGAGAGGCGGTTTCTTTTGCTCCCAGCTCATTATTTGAAATCAGTCCGGCAAGCCATTTACTGTCACCGTTCTTTTTTTTATTACTTTTATCGCCACCATCAAGATCACTCTTTAAAAAATCGACCTGATTCCTGCCCTTGACGGTTAAACGGATAATCCGCCCACTACCGACGGTCATCCCGCCGGGCAGGGCTGTACGAATTACCTCGCCAATGGGATGGTGATAATAATCGCTGAGCCAGTGAAACAATGGGAGCAGGTTTGCCGGAAATAAAGGTTCATCATCAAGAACATCAATAATTGGCCGGATAACAATTTTTCTACTTTTTGGGTTATGTTTACCACTGTTAGTAGCCCT
>CAZHPX010000024.1:0-9979 GCA_964534785.1 uncultured Desulfobulbaceae bacterium
TTACTGATTCTGTCTTCTGGTTTCTGGCTCCTGAAATCTGTCACCTGTCACCTGTAACATGGTTTGAATTGCAATCGCCAACTCTTCATCGGTGGGAATAACAAGAATTTTCACAGGGCTGTTCGGCCCGTGAACTGGCATGATTCCCTCCCGTTTAATCAGCTTTGCATCATGATCAAGAATAATACCAAGCGGCTCCAGCCCTTGACAGCTTTTCCGGCGGACAACAGCAGAGTTCTCACCAATTCCACCGGTGAAAATAATGCAGTCCACCCGGCCAAGCACCGCAAAATAAGAACCAATATATTTTTTTAACCGATAACAGAACATATTTAAAGCAAGCTCAGCTTTTTTGTCCCCCTGCTCAACCAGTTCAGTAATAGTTCTCATATCATTTTCGCCACAAATCCCCAGCAAACCGCTTTCTTTGTTCAGCATTTGCTCAAGCTGCCCCATATCCATACCGGTTTCCCGGTTAAGATAAAAAAGAATTGCCGGATCAATATCACCGCTGCGGGTCCCCATGATCAACCCTTCAAGCGGAGTCATCCCCATGGAAGTGTCAAGACACCGCCCCCTGGCAATGGCTGCACAACTGGCACCATTACCGAGATGAAGACTTATACAGTTAAACTCTTCGCCCGGTATATTGAGATGCCGGCCGGCAAGATTGGCTACAAACTGGTGGGAAGTACCATGAAAACCATAACGACGCACCTTGTGCTGCCTGTACAGTCTGTATGGGAGTGCGTAAATAAAGGCATGTTCAGGGATGCTCTGGTGAAAAGCCGTATCAAAAACCGCTACCTGGGGTACGGTTCCGGCGACATCGCCAATCATTCTGATACCGGTCAGATTGACAGGATTATGTAACGGAGCCAGGGGGTTCAGCTCTTCTATTATGGCAATGACATTTTCGTCAATTATAACCGATTGCTTGAATTTTTCTCCGCCATGCACCACCCGGTGACCAATTCCGGTGAGTTCTTTTATATCCAGAACAGCACCGCTTGCCCGAAGAAGCTCAAACACGACTGTAATGGCCCGGCTATGATCAGAAATTTCCATATCCCGGGAAATTATTTTCTCACCATCTGATAGCAGAGGATAATAAGCAAGCCGGGCATATGCCTGTGATTCGCCAATTTTTTCAATCAAACCGGAGACTGTCCGGCTCAGGCTCCGACCGGCAAAAAGCTTGAATTTAATGGAGGAACTGCCTGCGTTAAGAACAAGAATTTTCATGATCCTGAATCCGTAACGAAAAAGCATTAAAAATTGTTAGAACTACCTGATTTGTCAACATTAATATTTCTACCTATTCGCACAAGCACCCATGCGTACACGGGTTTCAATAAAGGCCCGCATTTCATCGGGCATTGATATGTTCAGGGTAGCCATGTTGTTGCCTCCTTGTAAACTATTTTTGCCGTAAATATACCCCATATGGGCAAACTTTGCCAATAGAAAGTCGGGGCCACATCTGAATGAAGCCCTTGCCTCTTTTACATGAAAAGTGCCGAGCGTGCAGGTTGATTCCTTTTGGGTACCCATCTTTCTTATAGCTATAGGGGACTGAATTTTTTCGAGTCTTTTTTCGAAAATCATTCTGTCCCCGGTATTTAAAATAAATCTGTCCCCATTTTTCTCTTCTGCGAATTTTTGAGGATTCTCCGTATTATGAATTTCAAAAACGAGCTACGTGCTAAAATACACCACTGGGAGGACGGGAAATATCCGTTTTCCTCTTGACTTTACTTATCATAGATGTCCCTATTTTTTCCTTGTCCAATATTTTATTGCTGCTTCACAAAGCATCAAAATAACTTAACGATATTATAAGTATTTTTGCTGACTAAGATTGTTTTAAATAAAGATAGTGTAATTCAGTAGATACTACAATATAAGCTATTATCAGTATAGTTATTACAAAAGTCAACAGAGTGTATCACTTGACAAAAAATCAGGATAATATTAGCCAAAAAGTAAGTATTCAGATGGCAGTTCAAAAATGATGATCAACTTTTACAAACAGACAAGATAGAGGTGTAAGAGGTGTGGATTTATTTATCCCTTTTGCAAAAAATAAACTGTTCTAAAAAATGAGAGGAGTCAGTATGAGCGGTAGCGAGGATAAAATTACCAGTTTACTCAGTGAAGGAAAAACTTTTGCTCCACCGGTTGAAGGAGCAGCCGAGGCCAGAATTAAATCCATGGAGCAGTATCGTGCCGAATATCAACGCTCCATGGACGACCCGGAAGGTTACTGGGCGGAGCGGGCCGATGATTTACTGGACTGGGAAAAAAAATGGGACAAGGTGTTGGAATATGACTTAAGCAAGCCGGAAATAAAATGGTTTCAGGGCGGCAGACTCAATATTTCCTATAACTGCCTTGACCGGCATCTCAAAAATGGACGACGCAACAAGGCCGCCCTGATCTGGCAGGGTGAACCGGAAGATGATGTCAAGGTGTACACTTACCAGATGCTCCACACCGAAGTCTGCCGTTTTGCCAATGTCCTGAAGAAAAAAGGGGTAAAAAAAGGCGACCGGGTTTCCATATACCTGCCCATGATTCCGGAGTTGTCCATCGCCCTTCTCGCCTGTGCCCGCATAGGTGCAGTTCACTCCGTTGTTTTTGCTGGTTTTTCCGCGGTTGCCCTTAAAAACCGTATCCATGACTGTGAAGCAAAAGTTCTGGTTACAGCCGACGCGGTACTGCGGGCCGGCAAGACTATCCCTTTAAAACCAAATGCCGACACCGCCCTTAAAGATGCCGAATCAGTGCAATCCTGTATCGTGGTCAAAAGGGCAGGTAACGACATTCCCATGCAGGACGGCAGAGATAGCTGGTGGCATGATGAAGTAGCATCTGAGGATATTGCCAGCGAATGTGAGCCGGAGTCAATGGAAGCTGAAGATATTCTCCTCGTCCTTTACACCTCCGGTTCCACCGGTAAACCCAAGGGCGTTGTCCATACCACTGCCGGTTATCTGCTCTACACCATGCACACCTGTCAGTATGTTTTTGACATGAAAGATGATGATATCCACTGGTGTACAGCGGATATCGGCTGGATCACCGGCCATTCCTATATTCTGTACGGTCCCCTTGGTCTCGGTGCAACTTCCCTGATGTTTGAAGGGGTCCCGTCTTATCCTGGCCCGGATCGTTTCTGGAAAATTGTCGAAAAGTTCAAAGTAAATATCTTCTATACCGCCCCAACGGTTATCCGGGCATTAATGCGGGAAGGAACAGAGCCGACCGATCGCTGGGATCTCTCAAGCCTGCGAATTCTCGGCTCGGTTGGTGAACCCATCAACCCTGAAGCCTGGATGTGGTATCATATCCATATCGGCAAGGAAAAACTGCCCATTGTTGATACTTGGTGGCAGACCGAAACCGGCGGCCTGATGATTTCCCCCCTGCCCTATGCCACTCCTCTCAAACCGGGTTCGGCAACTTATCCTCTGCCGGGCATTGATGCTGCCATTTATAACGAGGAAGGAGAAGAGGCCAAGGTCAATGAAGGCGGCCATCTCGTCATCCGCAAACCATGGCCGGGGATGTTGCGGGGAGTATTTGGCGATCCACAACGGTTCAAAAAAACCTATTTTGACCGCTACGAAAACATCTATGATGCTGAAGATGGTGCCCGTAAAGACGAAGACGGCTGTTTCTGGATCATGGGGCGGTTAGATGATGTAATCAATGTTTCCGGGCATAGACTCGGCACTGCAGAAATAGAATCAGCCCTGGTTTCCCATGAGGCGATTGCTGAAGCTGCCGTGGTCGGGATGCCCCATTCAATCAAGGGGCAGTCTATTTTTGCCTATGTAACCCTGATGGCTAATGTAGAGGAACAGGATGAACTGATTGTAGATTTACGCAAACATGTCCGGGCAAAGATCGGCCCCATAGCCACCCCTGAGGTAATAATGTGGGCACCTGGCCTGCCCAAAACCAGGTCAGGCAAAATTATGCGTCGTATCCTCCGTAAAATTGCGGCCGGTGATTTTACGGAGTTTGGTGATATTTCAACCCTTGCCGACCCTTCTGTCGTCGAACATCTTGTGGAGAGCAAAAAGAAATTAGGTTAACAGCCAGAAGACAGACTGCAAGCCTGTCTTGAAGTTCGCAACACCGTGTAGAGACAAGGCATACCTTGTCTCTACACATGCCTTATACAGATAAGTTCAAGGTACCCTCAAAAGGTAAAATGGAAAAAAACAAACAGCCTGCTGCTCCAGGCGTGGTAATTGATTTTCTCTCAAAAATCATGCCGTTTAATGAACTTGACAGAACAATCATCCAAAAAATTGCCCTCCATGTTGTCGTAGATTTTTTCCCAAAAGGAACCAGACTGTTAACCGCAGGTCAGTCAAAGCTTGACTATCTCTATCTCATTCAGCAGGGCGGGGTACGATGTTTTCTCGTTGACGATGAAGGTACGGTCAGGCTTAAGGATTACCGGGGTGAAGGGGCATGTATTGGTGCTTTACCCATTATCCACGGCACTCCAGCCAACTTAGATGTGGAAACCGTCGAAGATACATTCTGCTTTCTCCTGCCCAGGGATATATTTCTTGATCTTCTCCGCCATCAGCATGGTTTCACTCATTATTATCTCAAAAACTTTTCAGAAAAAATCGTCACCACCGCTTACACAGAACTCCGCCGCCATAAAATGGGTCGGCGAGGCAGCGAAGAATTGCATCTCTTCACTATTCAGGTTGCCGATATCATCAAGGATACACCGAGAAAAGTTCCGGTTAATACCACTATTAAAGAAGCAGCACGGATAATGACGAAATACAGGGTCGGCTCCCTGTTACTTCACGCCCGGGATGACAGAGAACAGATGCAGGGAATTATCACCGATCGGGATCTGCGAATCAAGGTGATTGCCAGCGGACTTGATTACCATGAGCCGGTGGAAAATATCATGTCATCCCCGGTAATCACGATTCTTTCCCGGGCAACCTGTTTTGATGCCCTGATACAGATGATGTCCACCGGTCTCCATCACCTTGCTGTTGAGAGAAAGAGCAAAATTATCGGGGTAATAACTTCTCACGATATCATGGTACTGCAGGGAACTTCCCCATACTCCCTGTTCAAGGAAATCAGCAAACAACGCCATATCCGGGGGTTGTACCCCCTTGCCCAGACTGTCCCGGAAGTCATCCGTAATCTTATCAAGGAAGGAGCCAGAGCCAGCCATGTGGCAAGGATGATAGCCCTGCTCAATGACCAGATTCTGGAGAGGATGCTGACCCTTCTGGAAGAAGAACTGGGACCGCCGCCGCTGCCATACTGCTGGCTGCTCATGGGCAGCGAGGGACGCAGGGAGCAGACCTTCAGGACTGACCAGGATAATGCCATTATCTATGCCGATCCGGTCGGAGAAAAACAGAAAAAAGATGCCAGAGAGTATTTCAAAATATTTGCCGCAAAGGCCATCGACCATCTCGTCAATTGCGGTTACCCTCTTTGCCCGGGTGAAATAATGGCAAGCAACCCGAAATGGTGTCAGCCAATTTCGGTCTGGAAAAAATATTTTTCTTCCTGGCTGGCAGTCCCTAACCCGCAGGAACTTTTATTAGTTACAATCTTTTTTGATTTCAAGGGCGGATATGGGCAAATATCCCTTGCCGATGAACTTCGTCAGCATCTTGTCAATATCTCCGCCCGACAGGAACTTTACCTGCTCCATCTCGCCATGGAATGTATAACCAGCAAAGTGCCGCTTTCCTTCTTCCGTAATTTTATTGTCGATCAACAGGGGAGAACATAAAAACAAGCTGGATATTAAAGTTCAAGGGTTAACCCCGTTTGTAAATTTCGCCAGGATCATGGCTTTAAAATATGGAGTGAAAGAGACCAACACCCTTGCCAGACTGCATGTGCTGGCCGAAGAGGACCATATAAGCGATGACTTGTATCATAGTGCCAGGGAGGCATATGAACTGCAAATGCAACGCCGGCTTATTCATCAGTTAACCCAGATTGAGGCGGGACACCTGCCTGATAATTATATTAATCCTTCCGAACTGTCCGACCTTGAAAAACGGATGCTGAAAGATTCGTTCCGGGTAATTGAACGGATGCAGTCTGTTCTTAAAATTATGTTCCCGATGGGATAAAAATTGTGCTTACAGATATCACCTCGTTTCTGCCATGGCTGCGGAAAAAACATCCGGTTCTGATAAAAAATCAGAAATTATTTGTAAATTTTAAGCAGTCAGGTTTATTATCCGATTACAGCTTTGTTGTCTTTGATACCGAGCTGACAGGACTCAATAAACGAAAAGACGAAATTATTTCCATAGGTGCTGTCCGCATAGAAAACCTGCAAATTTCAATCAGTAAAACCTTTTTCTCCCTGGTTAAGCCTTCAATAAAAAAAAATGACCCCAGCAACGCCACATTCATCCACCGCATCACTCCTGAACAGTTGAAACAGGCACCGGAGATGGAAGAAGTCCTCCCTGAATTCATTGAATTTTGTGGGAACAGTCTCCTTGTCGGGCATTTCGTCGGGATTGATACGCATTTTCTTAACAAGGCTACCCGAAAAATCCTTGGCGGCTCCATATCCAACCCCAGTGTTGACACCATGCGACTCGCCCATGGCTATAAAACTGCTGGTCGAACAGATCATCTCGGCGATCATGACATATCAGAATCATATAACCTGGAAAGTCTTCGCAAAGAGTTTGCTCTGCCCGCTTTCAAGGCCCATGATGCCCTGGAAGATGCCTTGCAGACAGCTTATCTTTTTCTGTTTCTGCTTAAAAAACTAAGACAGGGAGGAATAAAAACCCTGAAAGAGCTTTACCTGGCCGGCCGAATTTCTGGTATTATGGGACGATGATGACTCCAGCATACCATTTCGAATATTTACTTGAACTTTATGAAAATACAGGATATATTTGCGGGTTATCATTTTAAACCCGAACCATAAACCATTAAACCATGCGCCAATATATGATAGATGAACTCTCGTTTCTTGAACGGGACAACTTAGACAGTTATCTGAAAAGAACCCTGAAACCATCTGGCCTTGAGGGGGCATTTTTCCTTGAACTCCCCCCTGATCTCTGGTCGGAAAAACAGCGGGGGCATGAAAGATGCACCCCTTTTTACTTTTCTGTTATTCTGGACAAAGATTCAATTCGCTTTGAGCTTCTGGTTCGCAGTTCCGATAACCTTCACTGCTCATGTATCGCCTGGGCAACACCTGCCCAACGCCAGTTTGTCATCGACTTCGCCGATAAAATGCTTGCTGATGAGCTTATCGGAGTATAAAAGAAACCCTGAATCCATGAACTTTCACCTGTGCTGCAGATGAAAGTGATCAATGTTGGTATGCAGCTCTTTTTTGGCAGTGGCTGGTCAATCATTGACTACATCAGGTCATACTCGACTTTAAACTCCATGACATACCCGCTCTGCTCACTGTTCAGCCTGGTAGTAAGCTTCCACCGGCACCCCCCCCGCCTTCGCACGATCAGGCGGGTTCACATGGGACTGTAGATAGATAGGCGTAGACTCCGAGCGTAGACTCCGCGGGGCACTGGTAAACGCTTACAGCTCAGAGGTTACGGTAAGTCTGGAGCCGCCCCGGTGAACGGTTACGAAAAACATTATATTATCAGTTCTTTATACATCACAAAGGCATCGATATAACCGGCACTTCTGCTTTTAAATGCCCCCGGTAATTTGCCAACTATCTGAAATCCTGATTTTTCCCATAACCGTATAGCTCCTTTATTTGTTGCAACGACAAGATTATACTGCATGGCTCTAAAACCAAGCTCCCGTGCAACCCGTTGTGAATGTTCACACATCGCCGTTGCAATCCCCTGACACCTGACATCTTCAGAGACGATATAACCACAATTACATACATGCCCGCCAAGACATGGTTGATTTGTTTTTATATAATATGTGCCGGTTATTTCCCCATCATTTCCAACGACAACATATACATGGTCAGGTAATTCTACCCAGGCGTTATATGCCTCATCCTCTGTAATTTCCGGAGAGAACGGATAGATTTCCCCGGCCCGAAAAACCCTTTCAATTATTTGCCAGGCCCAGGGCCAGTCATCCTGCCGATACTTCCTGATTTCCATATTTCCTGTCACCTACCATTACCTGGCACCTGTCTCCTGCAATCTGTCATCCAGATAAATCAGCTCCATTTTATGATTAATGGCCGGATGATCAGGGGATGGCCCCTCGGTCTGGATAACACAATCACCTGCCAGCTCCAGTTCCTCTACTGCTGCCTTAATAAAATCAGTCCAGTCTCGGGGATGTGCTTGATCATGAATCGCATATACCCCATAGGAAAAGGCAAGTTCACGGCAGGTCTTCCAGGAAGCACTCACCGCCAGAATCCAGATCGGCAGCCTGTACCGGGTCAGAAGACGGGGGGTGTAACCACTGACACTTGGTGAAAAGACAGCAACCGGAACATTGACCCTGGGAAGAATATTTTTTATGCTTAGTGCCACCAGATCTGCACCATCCATATTTCTTCTCACCGGTTCATCGTGCCATGCACAATCAGGATGGAGATCTTTCCGGTACGGCTCAACCGAGGCTGCTATTTTGGCCAGCATCTCCACCGATTGCAGTGGATATTTTCCCACAGCCGACTCCCCTGAAAGCATAACACAATCGGCCCCGTCAAGAATGGCATTGGCCACATCGGTCGCCTCTGCCCGGGTCGGCCGCCGGTTATTTATCATGGACTCCAGCATCTGGGTGGCAATAATTACCGGTTTGCCGGCCATGTTTGCCCGGCGGCTGATCAGCTTCTGGGCTGCGGCAATTTTCTCAATGGGAATTTCAATACCAAGATCCCCCCGTGCAACCATCACCCCGTCCGCGGCCTCAAGAATCTCATCTAATTTATCGATAACGGTTGCCCGCTCAAGTTTGGCAACGATGAACGGGTGATATCCGAGTTCAACCGCTGCCTGGCGGGCATCATTGACATCCTTTGAGTTACTGACAAAAGACTGACCGATGGCATCCACCTCATGTTTAAAGGCAAACTCCATACACTCCCGGTCACGATCAGTAAAAGCACTGACCCCCAGATCAATCCCGGGGACATTTAAACCTTTTCGAGATGATAGAAGACCGCCCACCACCACTTCGCAGACAATATCCATCCCTGTAACATCTTTGACCCTTAGCTGAATCAAACCATCATTCAAATAGAGGGTATTCCCTGCCCGCACCACCCTCGGCAGATTTTCCATGGTCATGGAAACACGGGAACCGTCGCCAACCAGATCTTCCGAGGTCAGAACAAAACGATCACCGCCTGATAACTGCACAGGTTCCAGCATCTCACCAATACGCATCTTCGGTCCGGGAAAATCAGCCATGATCGCCACCCATTTCCCGCATCTTTTCGCAGCTTCGCGTATTTTACCTATTACTTCAGCATGTTCAAAAAACTCGCCATGGGAAAAGTTAAGTCTGGCGACATCCATTCCCGCACAAATCATTGCCTCAATCATATCCTCGGAATTAGAGGCCGGACCAATGGTACAAACCAGTTTAGTTTTATATGCAGGTAACTTTGTTTTCATTTTCTCATCCCCTGGTTTTCTCATCCCCTGTATAGACAACAAATAGACAACAAGCACACAATAAACTCAACCCATATTCAAACCTAAACAGCTCCCCACGTCGCCTGTCACCTGAAACCCTGCATCGAGTGTTCCTGAAAGACAAGATTATCTAAAAACTGCCGGCCACACACTTCCCATGAGTACTTCAAGGCAAATTCCCTGCATTGCTGCGGTGGTATATCCAGGGTCTTCAATGACGCTGTCTGCAAATCATTGTCAAGATACCCGTTAACACCATTGCAAACGGTTTCCAGCGGCCCGGTGACCGGATAAGCCGCAACTGGAACCCCGCAGGCCATGGCTTCCAGCAACGCATT
>CAZHPX010000025.1:0-9888 GCA_964534785.1 uncultured Desulfobulbaceae bacterium
AATGATTCTCAATATCTTACGGTCTAAATTAGCCTATTTCTGGATGGGCACTAACTGGTAGTTTTTGTTTTATCTGTGGAAAATAATTTTCAAGCATCCATGTTGCCTCGAATGAAACCGACGGCAAGGCATTATAAGTTTTATCCCCTGAAAAGAGTCCATATTCCAATGAGAATAAATCCGATACCGGCAATATAGTGGAGAGTTTTCTCGCTGATATATTGTGAAATAACCCCACCTGCCAGAACTCCGATGGCTGAGGTTGCAATAAGTGCCAGGGAAGCACCGATAAATATTGTCAGCTTGCTTACATCTTTGTCGCTGGCAAAGAGCATGGTTGCCAGTTGAGTTTTATCACCGAGCTCAGCAACAAACACCACAATAAAAACCGTAAAGAAAAGTTGGAGGCTCATAAGCATTCTACCTGTTTTAAAATTTATTATTTTTTTACCTTTCCCCAGAGCGGGTCCCGACCAAACCTGTCCATCCACCAGTCTTCAGCATCATAAATATTATTCTCATCTGCTCTGAGGGGAAATCTGTACTCGCTGCAATAATGCATGAGAAGCTTATAGGCTTTAATTACTGCGTACATCTTTTCTTCTTTCTTTTTCCTGTCCGTATCCCGATGGGCAAGGTCGGGATGGTTTTCCTTGCTCAGCCGATGGCAAGCCCTTTTTATTTCGCCAAGGGTTGCCTTATCACCAAGTTTGAGAATCTTTGCAGCTTTTTCTATGGCCTGCCATTCTTTACGGTTCATGTAACTTTCTTTTCTTTTTTTTGCCAGCTTTTTTCTGTTCCGCTGAGAAGCCGCCTGATATTGGCATTATGTTTCCACCAGATCATTATGGCAATAAATCCGGCTGGAATAAGTTTCCAGCCCGGTTCATCAAGCAGATAAAGCCAGAGGGGGATAGAGGCAGAGGCCAGCAGGGAACCAAGGGAAACAAAACCGGATATTGTGACCACAATAATAAAAAGAACAAGGCTGAAAAGCAGGGCCGGCGGGGCAAGAAAAAGAAAAACCCCCAGACCGGTGGCAACTCCTTTACCTCCCCTGAACCCAAGATAGATCGGATACATATGGCCAATAACAGTGGCAGCACCGCAGAGGGCAGTGACAATATCCTGATGTGGGTCACCTTTCATAATCAATGACGCGGCATAGATTGGTAAAAAGCCTTTACTGATATCTAACAGCAGGGTCATAAGTCCCATTTTTTTACCCATTAGACGAGCCACATTGGTGGCACCGATATTACCGCTTCCAGCAGTGCGGACATCCACTCCGCTGGAGCGGGACAAAAGCAGTCCAAACGGGATTGCTCCGATAAGATATGAGGCAAGAACACATAGAACGGCAGTAATGGTCATGGAGTTTAAGCCTTGTTATGTTTAAAGATGACTTCGAGTTCGCAGGCTGCAGCATAGGCCGCTATCTCTTCTTTAAGAGTATTGACATATGGACAGTCTAAAATGGCAAGCAGGGTCTGGCGGAGGCGGTAGACCGGTTTTGCACCGGGAAAATTAAGCGGCTCCAGGATATAGGGAAAAATCTGGGGACGACGGCAGACCTCCGGCCGCTCAGGGTAAACCTGGCAGCGACCGGTCTGTTCCTGCAGGTTGGGACACTTGGTGTCTGTGGGCATAATCAGGCTCCAGCCGTTTTGCCAGTGGAAGAGAGCCGGGGTTTTCCTCTCATAAAACGGTTTGCCATCAATCAGCAGCGGTGTCTCTGCCATGGCAGAGTGCTGTCTGCCCGTTTCATTATCATAATCAGGCACCGGGAAAAGTTTGATTTCATCATTTGTCAGAGGAATTTCAAAAAATCGTTGATCCATCTTCGCGGACGGGCCGATACAGCAGAGGGTACATCCGCAGGGAGTGCAAAGGCGACTGTTTATTTCTTCCAGTTCATCACTGAGAATTTGCTGTTGAACCATGGCTGTGATGGCTGTTATCTGGTCAAGCGGAGTTTTGTCCGGATTGACGACAATAAAATCAGGTTCTTTCTCGTTTTTAATTAACTCCAGAAGCTGGAGGGATTGATTATGTTTGAGTAATATTTCCCCGGGGTGTTGATAGGTCGTATATCCGGTTTCAATGGGGGATGGTATCTCTTTTATTATTTCAGCCACCCTGGTAAACGGGCCGGTCATAAAAAGAAACTGAACTATAGAGAGCAGGGGCAGGGCGGGGAACCGTAACAAGTCGGCTTCCAGTTCACAAGGTCGTTCGTTTTGGCAAGACGGCGGGTAATTATTGTGCATATTCATAGCCTCTACTTACACAAGTTGCAGCGATAAGACAAGGGGACGACTATTCCCATCGGATTTTCCTCTGGTATTTCTCTGCCTTTTCCGGTAATCTCTGGCTCAGATGAATAAATTAACTTCTGAACCTCTGTCATAAAAAGCAGGTATCTTGCAGCTCGCAGTTATGAGCTTGCAGCTTATTTTGTAACCTGAATATTTTTTTGCATATTGTAAATAATCATGACCATTTTGAAAATTCATACTTATCCCGATCCTGTTCTTCGGGCAAAAGCTGGGCCGGTAACTTTATTTGACAAAGCACTTGAATCCCTGGCCATTGACATGGCGGCAACCATGTACGACGCACCGGGAGTTGGTCTGGCAGCTAACCAGGTTGGCGTTTTGAAACAGATTGTGGTGGTGGATATTTCCGAAGAGGAAAACGAAAGGAAATATATAATCCTGATCAATCCGGAGATAAGTAACGGTGAAGGTGGTGTGGTTGATGAGGAAGGATGCCTCAGTGCTCCTGAATGTATGGGAAATGTCAAAAGGTTTCGGAAAATCCATGTAACTGCCCGGGGGCTTGACGGGGCTGAATTGGAATTTGATGCCGAAGATCGTTTTGCCAGAATTATTCAGCATGAAGTTGATCATCTCCATGGTCGGCTGTTTATTGATTATCTCTCCTTGCTTAAACGAACCATGTACAAGAAAAAAGTTAAAAAAATGATGAGAGAACAGAAGGTGTGAATATGGATAAGCTGCGAATCATCTTCATGGGAACCCCTGATTTTGCGGTACCATCTCTTAAGGCTTTGCTTGCCGGCCCGGACAGGGTGGTTGGCGTGGTCTGCCAGCCGGATCGTAAGAGGGGACGGGGGAAAAAAATGTTGCCGCCGCCGGCCAAGGTTCTTGCAGAACAGCATGGTATTACGGTGCTTCAGCCCGAGTCCGTTCGCAGCCCGGAGTTTTTTCAAACCATTGCCGGATTAGACCCGGATTTAATCGTTGTTACTGCTTATGGGAAAATGATTTCTGTATCATTACTGAATCTGCCGCCCCTGGGGATTATAAATGTCCATGGTTCCCTGTTACCGAAATACCGGGGAGCTGCCCCAATCCAGTGGGCAGTGATTAACGGGGATCAGCAAACCGGGGTAACCATCATGCAGGTGGATGAGGGGATGGATAGCGGTGATATACTTTTTTCAGTATCAATTCCCATACTTGAAGATGATACGGCAGGTAGTTTGTTTGAAAAACTTGCCCTGCTGGGCGGGAAAACTCTTATCAATGTCATTGAGCTTCTTAAAGAAAAAAAACTGCCCCCATTGAAACAGGATGATTCCCGGGCTACACTGGCCCCCATGCTCAGCAAGAAGCAGGGGCATCTTGACTGGACGCGTCCGGCCCTGGAACTCCATTGCCTGATAAGAGGGCTTGATCCATGGCCTTCTGCCTATGGCTTTCTTGATGGCAGGCGGTTTCGTTTTTTCTCTCCGCTGGTTGTTGAGGATGACAGCCAAAACCCGCCCGGAACCGTATGCAGGGCAGACAGGCAGGGGTTGCTGATTGCCACTGGTAGCGGCAGCCTTCTTATCCGGGATATTCAACCCGAAGGAAAAAAAAGGATGTCGGTCCAGGCCTGTCTCTGCGGTATCCCCTTTGTTCCCGGCGATAAATTTACCTGAATTTAATAATGACAAAAATAGCCTACCTTGACTGTTTCTCCGGAGTCAGTGGCAACATGCTTCTTGGGGCCATGATCCATGCCGGCTTAGATGAAGAAGTTCTGCGGGATACCCTGTCCGGCCTTCATCTGCCTGCCTGGCGGTTAACCGTGCAGCGGGTCAGTGTATGCGGTTTTGCCGCCATCAGGGTTGGAGTTAAAAGCGAAACCGAACAGCCGCACCGCCATTTAAGTGATATTCGGCAAATATTGGCAAACAGCAGTTTGCCGGAGCCGGTCAGGGAAAAGTCGCTGGCAGTTTTTATCAGGCTGGCAAGAGCTGAAGCGGCTGTTCACGGGGTGGGTCTGGAAGAAGTCCATTTTCACGAGGTCGGTGCTGTTGATGCGATTCTTGATGTGGTCGGAACCGTAGCAGGTTTTTTTCATCTTGATGTTAAGCGGTTTATCTGTTCTTCCCTGCCTCTTTCCCGGGGCTGGGTTCGTTGTGCCCATGGTGAAATCCCTCTGCCGGCCCCGGCGGTCAGCCTGTTGTTAAAAGATATTCCTGTGTATGGGATAGAATTATCCCAGGAATTGGTGACCCCGACTGGTGCAGCCATAGTCGCAGAGCTGGCGGACGGGTTTGGAGTTATGCCGCCCATGACCATGAAGGCTGCAGGTTACGGGGCGGGAACCAGAAAAAGAGATGATGGTCGGCCTAATCTGCTCCGGTTGTGCATTGGCAAATCCCGTCAGGTGGATGAGTCCCAGAAGGTTGAGGTCATTGAAACCCATCTTGATGACTGGAACCCGGAAGCATGGCCCCATGTCAGTGAACAGTTGCTGGAATCAGGGGCACTTGATGTCAGTCTTGTTCCCATTCAGATGAAAAAAGGAAGACCCGGTTTTCTTCTCCGGGTAATCTGCTCTCCTGAGTATTCCCATCCTCTTAAAAAAGTAATTTTCAGAGAAACAACGGCAATCGGCCTTCGTTTTCATTGTCAGCAGCGGATGACCCTGCCCCGAAAAGCAGTTACGGTGGACACTCCCTGGGGAGAGGTGGCAGCCAAAGCCATAGAAACCGCTGAGGGAGAGGTTATCACTCCTGAGTATGAGGCATGTCGAAAACTGGCAAAGGAAAAAAACGTCCCATTTCAGAATATTTACCGGGCCGTAATCAGGGGTTAGACCTGAATCCGTGACGAAAAAGCATTGAAAACTGGTAGAACTACCTTGTTTATCAATTTATCAATATTGGCTCTTTTGAAATTCAAGCGGGTAAGGCAAATTCATTTATCGTAGAAAAATCCAATTTTCCCTGGTGACACCAGGGCGGTGTCACCTTTCATCGGTTGCTCTGCGGCCAGAAAAAGTTTACAATGTCAGTTATACCAGTTCCGCCATGACCCGGTTGGCAAGGAGCAATCCCTTGTCGCTGAGAGTTGTCCGCTCTGATGAGATTTTGAGCAATCCCAGGCGTTGCAGGTCGGTAAAGGCTGACTGATAATAGGCCATGGGGTCAATGCCAAACCGGTTTTGCAGTTCCGCAACAGACAGGCCATTAATCATTCTTAATCCCATGATTAGAGTTTCCCTGAATTTTTCTTCGTTGCTCAACTGTTCCTGTTCCTGCTGCCAGCCGGTTCTACCCTGTTCAACCGCTCTGGAGAACTCCTCCATATCCCTGATATTGAAAAATCGGGTTTGGCCCGCACTTGCCACGGCTCCGGGACCAATCCCCATGTAGCTGCCATTATGCCAGTAGTTAAGGTTATGACGGCACTCACTTCCCGGACGGGCGTAATTAGAGATTTCATAACGTTGAAATCCGGCATTGCCGGTTAATTTTTTGGTTATTTCCAGCATGGTCAGGGTCTCTTCTTCCATGGGAAGAATCAGGTTGCCCCGGCTGTGTGCTATCCAAAACGGGGTGTCTTTTTCAAGGGTCAGCTCATAGATGGAGAGATGATCCGGGGCAAGCTCAAGTCCCTGCTCAAGATTGTTCCGCCACTCTGCCGGGCTTTGCCCCGGCAGGGCGTACATCAGGTCGATGCTGATATTGGTGAACCCGGCTTCTTTTGCCTTTATAATGACGCTTCGTGCCTCTTCACTGTCATGGGGGCGGCCAAGAATGGTTAACTCCTTATCCGTAAACGATTGGACACCAATGGAAATCCGGTTGAACCCGCCTTTTCGCAAGGTCTGCAAACCGTTCAGGTCAATGGTGGCAGGGTTGACCTCAACTGATATTTCCATTTCCTCTCTTTTATGATGGGCAAAAGCTCTCAGGCATTTTTCCAGAATCATCACCAGGGGCTCTGCCCCAAGCAGGGACGGGGTGCCTCCGCCGAAAAAAGCAGTCTTGTTTTTTTGTTTCCGCCATTCAGGGCGGTTTGCCAGAATTTCAATCTGCCTGCTGATGGCAGACAGGTAATTGTTTTTGTTGCCGCTGTCTACCACGGAAAAGAAACTGCAATATCCGCATTTTTGCAGACAGAAGGGGACATGAATATAGATGCCGGGGCCGGTCAATACCGGTGCCGTATCAGGTGGAGTCAACGACTGTGTTTGAGAATTTTTTTGCATTCGTTACGGATTGTTTCCATAAGGCCATGGTCGGCAAAAGACCAGGATGTTTCACCGGCACCGATAAGGATGTGGTCAAGGAGCTGAATCTGCATGAAGGAACATGCCATATGCAGGGTGCGGGTCAGTTGTATATCCTGTTCTGATGGCTGGAGACTGCCGGAAGGGTGATTATGTGATATTACCAGGCTGACGGCATTTTTTGCCAGGGCTGTTTTGATAAGTTCCCGCGGATAAACCGTGTTGACTGTAACCGTACCCTGAAAAAGAATTTCAGAATCAATTATGGCATGGGCAGCATCAAGGAAAACCACGGTGAACACCTCATGCTCAAGGTTGCGCATAAGATGAGTAAGATAATCGCTGATCTCCTTTGAAGAGTGAACATACTTTTTACCGATTATCCGTTGCTGCAGGTAACGGCGGGCAACTGCCTGGATGAACCGGAGAGCAAAAATATTTTTTGGGCCTATACCGTTAATCTGCTGAAGTATGGCAGGGGAGGCATCAAGCACCGCCGGCAGGGAACCGCATTTTTTCAGGACTGCCCTTGCCGGTTCTTTGCAGTCACTGCGAGGAGTACCAAAGGTGAGAAGCAGTTCAATTACTTCTTCATCGTTTAAGGAATCACTACCGCCGGCCAGGAATTTATCCCGAAGCCGCTGTCTGTGTCCTGCCCCTTTTTTTTGCCATTTGTCTTTTTCCACAATAGTCAAAAGAGAAAAAATTATCTGCTCAACTCTTCTTGAAACAATTTATTTGCCATCTGGGGATTTGCCTTACCCTTGGTTTTCTGCATGAGCTGACCGACAAAAAAACCTATTACCTTGCTTTTCCCTTCCTTAAACTGCTGGGCCTGAGTCGGGCTGGCCTTAATGATTTCCCGTACGAGGGCGACAAGTTCCTCCTCATTGCTCATCTGGACGAGTTCTTTTTCTTTGACGATTGTTTCCGGATCTTTACTGCTTTGCAGCATATCGGCAAAAACTGTTTTTGCTATTTTTCCGGAAATATCTCCCGCATCCACCATGGACAACAGTTTTGCCAACTTTTTTGGTTCGACCTTGCATTTGTTTAAGTCTTCCGGGGAAAATTCCCTCAGCAGTTCGGTGCCTATGAAATTGCTCAGTTTTTTTTCATTGTCGTAGTTGCTCAGGGCTTCTTCAAAATACTCTGCCAGCTCCCGGGAGGCGGTCAGAATTGCTGCGTCATATTCAGGCAGACCAAGTTTGGTCATGAAACGGAGCTGTCGCTGGTCGGCAAGTTCGGGAAGTTCAGACTTTATCTGCCCGATCCACTCATCCGTGATTTTCACCGGGACAAGGTCAGGGTCGGGAAAATATCGGTAATCGTGGGCTTCTTCTTTGCCGCGCATTGGTTCGGTTCGGTTTTTGTCCGGGTTCCACAGTAATGTCTGCTGAATAATTTCATTGCCGTCGAGAAGGCGGTCTCTTTGTCTGCGTTCTTCATATTCAAGAGCTAACTGGACATTTTTAAATGAATTCATATTCTTCAGCTCGGTGCGGGTTCCAAGCTGTTTTGTTCCCATTGGCCGCAGGGAAATATTGGCATCGCAACGAAAACTCCCTTCCTGCATGTTGCCGTCACAGATATCGAGATAACGGACAATACTATGCAGCTTTTTCAGGTAAGCAACTGCTTCTTCAGGGCAGCGGAGATCAGGTTCGCTGACGATTTCGAGCAGCGGAGTTCCCGCTCGGTTTAAATCCACATAACTCTCTGATTTAGAATCGGAATGAACAAGTTTGCCCGCATCTTCTTCCATATGGGCTCTGGTTATGCCGATGGTCTTTGTATGATCGTGACCTTTTACCCTGATATCGACAGAACCATGCTCGCCAATGGGCAGTTCAAACTGGGATATCTGGTAACCTTTGGGCAGGTCAGGGTAAAAATAATTTTTTCGGGCAAACTGGTTGCGTTTATTTATGGTCATGCCGGTGGCCAGGGCCAGTTTGATTCCGTTTTCAACCACCTTTTTGTTCAATACCGGCAGGGAGCCGGGCATGCCAAGGCAGACCGGACAGGTATGGCTGTTGGCCGGTGCTCCGAATGAGGTCGGGCAGCCACAGAATATTTTGCTTCTGGTGTTCATCTGGGCATGGATTTCCAGTCCTATCACGGTTTCAAATTCCATTTTTTGTCTGTAATCTTATCCTATGATTAATTTTCCAATAATCTGTTATTTAAGGCGTTCACTTGTTATAGCAGAATGGTTTGTCCATTTGCGGATTTTAATTAATTCTTCATTCCATTGCTCTGATGCCCTGATATTAATATACATTTTAAACAGTTCCGTGATAAGCTCGGTGAGCTGCTCAAACAGGCTTATTCTGTCGAGAATCTTTCCTTCAAGGCTGTCATCGCCCTCATCGGCACCATCAACGGTTTTTGGCAGCTTGACACTGCGAAATTCCATGGTGGCCGCAGTCAGGGTAACGCTGAACTCATAATCTCCCCTGGCAAGACGGATACGAGCCTGTTCGGGTTTCTTGCCAAGGGCCAGTCCGGCTCTTGCCTCCCGCAACTCGGTGAGCAGCCCCCGGCAGATGACCTTCTCACTCTCTTCACCCTCGCCATGCTCAAGAAGCATGTGTTTTTCAAAGATAACAAGGATGTCACCCATGCCGGGAACATCCACATTACCGCCCCGTTCTTCAGATTTATACCATAACCAGGCCAGAAATTCCTGACCTATGAATTTTTTTTCCTGGATGATATCCACTAAGTCCATATTATTTATTTCCAGATAAGAGAGGATGATTATACAAGTATTGCCGACTGGAGGCTGTCGAGATTGGCGACAGTTTCTTCATCAGACAGGTGAATGGCCATGGTCCACGGGATTTGGAGGATTATCGAGCAGTCAAAGGTGTCTTTAAATAGTTCTTCTAACTGGACCATGGCTTTTTTTGAGGTGGAAAAAAAGAGGAGAGTGTTATCTGTCAGGCTCCAGCAGAGGTCATAGAGTACGGGAACAGGAGCTGATTTGCGGATAAGTTCAGCACTTATTCTCTCCTTTATTTCCAAACGGGCAGAACGGCTCAGTTTGGGGATCTGTTTTTCCTTTTTGATTCGTTCCTCTTCTTTCATTGTAAATTTTTTCAAGACTGCCGGGGATACCTTCCGTTCGTCCACCCGCATGGTCAGGACAACAAAATCACCGGCTGCATAAGAGGCATAGGCAAACTCACTGTCGAACATATTGGCGACCGATACCCAGCCAATGGAGTATTCTTCCATGCTGTCGTCGATATCTTTAAAGCTGTGTGCTACTGCCCTTTCAGCGATAAAATCCCAGAAATTATCCGGTAGGTTACCTTCAACAGTGAAGCGTAAAAATGATGCGGAACC
>CAZHPX010000026.1:0-9652 GCA_964534785.1 uncultured Desulfobulbaceae bacterium
TCATATCTTCATCAAGGACGGTGCCGGTTAAGTAAGTGCAGTTGTTTGTCATCTAATAATCCATAGTATAGTTGAACATTGTTGATTTAATGACACTTAACTCAACCACAGAGGCAAACTGTTCCAACGCATCTTTGAACTCTTGCTGGGCCTCACTCTGGGCATCTCTTGCCCCTTCAACCCGGTCAACGAGGATGTCTCGCTTATGAACACCAACCGAAAAGAAACTATACCGTTTATTACTCATTCCAACTATCCCCAGGACGAATTTTTACAAACCGGCACAGGCACAGCATAAATACCTATGGTCTTTATGTTCAACTGCTGGCCTACTCCACCGCTGTAACTGTAAAATGTTCCGGAATCCTTAATAAAAAAACATCATCAGACACATTTACAGCGTCATAATCATACACTTTATCAACAACAAGCCGAACAGTACCGGTGACACCCTCGCCTTCCACCCCTATGACCAGGGGCAAAGGGCAGGCATTATTGACCGGCATCTCCCCATCATAACGAACGGCAATAATTATTTCATCATTTTTGTCCACAACAAACTGCCGGCTCAACAAACCATCCCCAATGCTGATTTCACCATGGAGAAAATATCCATCCGCAAGGGAAAATATATAGCGGTAATAACCTGCTGAATCATTCGCAACCGAGACAATTGGTTTTTGATCATCAGGAAAACGACCAGCGAGAAGAAGAAACATGGTCTTGCCGGAGATGCCTTCGGGAAGATATTCATGAATAAACTCTGAATCAAGAGAGCCAGTATAACCTCTGCCCCGCCGGTTGTCCACCATGGTAAAAGAATATCCATCCGTAACAAAGATGAAAAAAGGCCGGGACAAGGGATCAAAACCGCTAACGCGGAACCTGCCATCCCTTGCCGCCTGCAACCCTAACCGAACAGTGCGTTGCTGTCCGTACCCCCTCCAGGTAGCGGTTAAATCAATATCAATAAAATCAGGGCAGGGAATATTGACAAATCTGGAAAATAAGACCCTGGCCGCCTGTTCTTCAGACGGAGAGAGGTGACTGATCAACGGCTGACGAACGGCACAACCAGAAAACAAAAATAGAATCGCCACCATAAACAAAAAAAAGAAAAAAAGAAAAAACGGACATGAACCAGTCATACATTCAAACCAGTTTCCTCTGCCCCGCCATGAACGCCGGTTATAAAAGGAAGTAATCTTCAAGCCCCGTCTCCTTCTTCCACAGTCCGTATTTTCTCCATTACTCTTTGCCTGTCCTCATCCCTCTCAAAAAACTGCACCGCCCTCCGGTATGCCTCCAACCCCTTTTCCCGCAGGCCTGACTTTATATAAACTTCACCAAGATGTTCAAGAATTTCCGGGTCGTCAGGGACAAGCTCCAATGCTTTCTCAAGCTCCTGCTTTGCCTTGTCCAAGTGTCCAAGTCTATAATAAACCCAGCCGAGACTGTCACGAATATAACCGTTTTCAGGCCTTAAGGACACTGCTCTTTTGATATATTCCAAAGCCTTCTCAAGATTCTCGCCCCGGTCAGCCCAGGTATAACCAACAAAATTCAATGCCCCGGCATGATCAGGGTTTAAACTGATCACCTTTTTCATCATGGTAACTGCCCGCATCATTTCTCCCTGCCTGTCAATAAACAAAGCAAACTCATAGAACAACTCAGCATTTTCAGGATGGATGGAAACCGCACGGTTAAATGTATCCTCTCCAGCCTCATTATCCCCATGCTGCTCATACATATTCGCCAGGAGAATGAACATATCCACGAACTGCCCGCCATTGGCAGCAAGAATCTCCTCAAGAATGAGGATACCTTCTTCTGAGCGCTGTAAAAAATTTAAAATCCGTACCTGAAGCAAAACCGCACCCACATACTCCTCTGCTTCAGACGAAATCTGCTCCAGCTCAACTAAAGCCTCTTCATATTGATTTTCCTTAACAAAACTAATCCCCAGCAGGTAATGGGCCAGATAGGAATCTTCACGGAGAAGAAGCCCCTGAAGAATATCAATCGCCTTGTCAAACTGTTCCCGGCGGATATGAATTCCGGCAAGAGACAATTCAAGCTGCTCCAAATCAGCAGAAATCCCCCGCAAACGGGTCAATTCTTCACGGGCTTTCTGAACTTTCCCCTGTAAAAGATAGACTCTCACCAGGGAGATGCCCGCCTTTTCATCCAGTTCATCCCTGGATAATAACCGTTTATACAGCTTTTCTGCCTCGGTGTACTTCCTGTTCCGCAGATACACCCCGGCCAATTCCAATTCAAGCCCTGATGACCAGTTAATCTCAAGGGCAGCTTTATAATGATCAATTGCCTGTTCAAACTTATTTTCATAGACAGACAACCGTGCCAGGAGTACATGGCCATAATATGGATCATCGGATATGCTGATAAATTTATCCAGCATCTTCCGGGCCTCATCAAATCGCTGCAAACCGAGGTACAGTTCACCGATGAGAAGCAGCGACCGGTGCTCACCGGGATGTTTCCTGTAAATATCGTTATACTGTTCGATTGCCTTTTCGTATAACTTTTTCCGAACAAAAAACCTGGCCAGTATCATCCGGGCGGTAATATCATCAGGATTGCTCAAGAGATATTGATGCAACTGTTTTTCCGCCTCATCTACCCTGCCAAGCCGCAGAAGAAGCAGCGGCAGCTTTTTTGCAATCCAGGTGCTTTCAGGATCACAGATCAAGGCCTTTTCATAGGCCTCCAATGCCTCATCAAACAGACCGCTTACTTCGGCATATCGCCCCCATAAAAAATAAAAATAAGAACATTCAGGGTCGGCTTCATCCTCAATGATTTCATCTTCCCACATGGAGACAGTTTTTTCAGTCAGGCCATAATCATGGACGACACCCCTGCCCGGGTAACTGCAACCACTGGTAAAAAAAAGGACCAGCAACCCTGTCAGCAAAACCGGAAAAAATAGCCTTAAATTTTCCATGACAATATCATCAAAATAATGCCTCCACAGCCCTGCGGATATCATCCCGCACCTGCACCACCGAAGCAGCAGCATCAATACGGGTTATGCACTCATGGGTGAAAGATTCGTAAATGGCCGCTACCTTTGCCAGTTGTTCTAACTGCTCAAAATCATTTAACTGCTCAGCCCGGAGTTCACGAATACGACGAATACTCTCTTCCGGCTTCAGCTTAAGAAGAAGAACAATATCAGGTTCAGGGGCAAATGAGTTGGCGGAAAAAATCTGTTCAGGATCGCCGCCGGCAACTCCCTGGTATGCCGCAGTCGAAAAATAATACCGGTCACAGAGAACAGTCTTCCCGGCTGCAAGAGCCGGAGCAATTACCATGGCAACATGTTCTTTCCTGTCCCTGACAAAGAGGTTAAGCTCTTCTTCAAACGAATACTCACCTCTGCTCCCGTACATTTTCCGGATTTCTCTGCCATGGATACCATTGGTGGGTTCCCTCGTTTCCACCACCTCAATCCCCCGGGAACGAAGATAATCGGCAAGCAGGGGTAACTGGGTTGATTTACCGGTACCGTCAACCCCCTCAAAGACTATGAACCGACCCCTTTCCCTCATGCCATACCTCTGTTACATCTTTCTCTGCCTCTGTTAACCACAAAAGATGCCGCCAGCTTTACCGCCGCCGCAAGACTTGAAAAATCAGCCAGATTTTTGCCGGCAATATCATAGGCAGTACCATGATCAACCGAAGTCCTGACAATTGGCAGGCCGAGGGTCACATTAACCCCATCCTTAAAATGAAGCAGTTTAAACGGAATCAGACCCTGGTCATGATAAGGGGCGACAACTGCATCAAAACCACCGGCCGCTGCCCGGTAATAAACTGTATCCGGCGGCCAGGGGCCGCTCACCAGAGTTGTAGAGTCAGAGAACGCCTGTACAGCCGGTCTGATTATCTTCTCCTCTTCAAAACCGAACATGGAATCCTCCCCGGCGTGGGGATTTAAGCCTGACACTGCCACCCGCGGCCTTTCCAGACCAAAATCACGAACAAGACTCTCGACAGTCGTGGCAATACAATCCACCACATTCTCCTTACTGAGCAACGAGCTTACCCTGGCAAGCGGTTCATGAATAGTGACCAGAACCACCCGCAATCGGGAACCCGCCATCATCATTCTATATTTGTCAGCTCCGGTGAGTGAAGCCAGCATTTCCGTATGACCAGGCCATGGTGAACCAGCCAGCCTCAAGCCTGTCTTACTTATCGGGCAGGTCACCATTGCCGAAACACAACCATCCCCAATCAGTTTTACAGCCTGTTCAATCCAGCCAATCATTGCCAGAGCTGTTGCTTTATTTGCCAGCCCTGATTCTAACCCATGGAAACTGTCTTCGCCAGTCGAAAAGACAGGGACTGTCCCCGGGACAACCGTATCGCCGGGATTCCAGGGGCAGACTGGCCGGGGAAGACCAAGTTGCCGGCTGGTCTGCTCAAGGATTTTCTGTGAACCGACAACAACCACGGGAAAAGATTTTCCTGTTTTCCCCCCGGCCTGAAAAAATTTAAGAATAATTTCAGGGCCAATCCCCGCCGGACACCCCATGGTGATGGCGACGGGCTGCTCAATACCTGTTAATTCACAGCCCCCATCGTTATCCGTTTCTATTTTCATTTTTTATTATCCGATATAATCAAAGGCATTAACTATCTGATCAATTACAGGCGGCTGATTCTCATGCAAAACTATTGAAATAATATCAAAACGGCATTGATTGTCAAGCATACCGGTACAGGATAAATATTCACTGGCAATTCTTGATATCTGCTGCTGTTTTTTGAAAGTAACAGCCTCAGCCGGAGTACCGAACCGCCCGGTTCTACGGGTTTTCACTTCAATGAATACAAGGCAGTCACAATCACGGGCAATAATATCCACCTCACCAAAAGGTTTACGATAATTTCTGTCGATTATCGTATAACCTTTTTTTTTCAGCCAGGCGACGGCAAGTTCTTCCCCGTACCTGCCAACGGTTACATTTGCTTTTTTACCTTTTCCAAACATATCCTATTTATCCAGTAGGGGTGAACCTATATGTTCATGTATCGGAAGATTAAAGTTTCTGTGGGAATTGTTCCTACGGGGGGTAAATGTTGAATCTCGAATGTCGTAGTCAATGACAAAAACTGTTTATTTGCATATCGGGGTCATGCATTTTAACTTCGACATTCGACATTCAATCTGCCCACAGGGCATCACGTTCGCTCATGGGTTGGGGAGAATGCCCAAATCAGGGCAAGACAACATAAGCCTGCCCCTCATTCACCCCGTAAACGTGACTGTTTAAAAATAGTTAATGCCATACCGGAACCAGGCCGGTCTGGACCGGCAATATCAAAATACTCTCTGACACCTTTAAAAGTACGGCGATGGAGAACACAGGGCCCGAACTCGGCAAGAGCCAGGCGGTGTTCTCTGGTCGGATACCCCTGGTTTTTAAGAAAATTATATTGAGGATATTGTTTATGGGCAGCGGCCATCAGGTGATCTCGGGTGACTTTTGCGACAATGGAAGCCGCAGCAATGGAAGCTGATTTGGATTCGCCCTTGACAAGGGCTTTCTGGGGAAGGGGCATGGGGACTGTGAATTTCCCGTCAACAAGAAGGAAATCAGCCCCACCATGCCCATCGGCACAACAATTTTTGACAGCCCTCTCCATGGCAAGAAGGGAAGCCTGAAGAATATTTATCTTTTCTATTTCCCGGGCAGTGCAAAGCCCGACACCTATCCGGGCAGATGACCGGGAAAGACGGGAGAAAAGTGTTTCTCTGCGGGCGGCGGTAATTTTTTTGGAATCAAGATAGATAGATGGGGCATCATCAAGCGAGAGAATAACGGCACCAGCCACCACTGGACCGGCAAGGGGCCCGCGACCGGCCTCATCCACCCCGGCAACAACCGAAAAACCCTGTCGCTTTAAATTTCGTTCAAAATAAAAGTTATCCCCATCCCTGTCCATGTGACCAAAAAGGGGGTATTGACCTTTGCTTATGGCAAACAATCCATTCTCCTCACCTGGTCAATAAAACAAAAAACATAATCCTCAAATCTTATGGGGCAAGGGAAAATTTTTTTTATGGGGAAAAGAAACCAGGCAGGAGACCACATCAAACTCTGTCCGTTAACGGCAGCAGGTTGTTTATTTGCTGTTTCCTGTCTCCTGTAACCTGCATTAATTAATCCCTCTTTCCCTGATTCGTGCCGCCTTGCCACGCCTCTCACGCAGATAATAAAGACGGGAGCGGCGAACCCGACCGCGGGTTACCACCTCTATCTTTTCAATCCTCGGCGAATGAAGGGCAAAGGTTTTTTCCACTCCAACTCCGTGGGAAATCTTACGGACAGTAAAAGTAGCATTCATATTGCCGCTTTTTCGCTTTAAGACAATGCCGTGAAATACCTGAACCCGCTCCTTGCTGCCTTCAATAATACGAATATGCACCTTGACCGTATCCCCGGAACGAAATTCCGGATGGTCAAAACGCATCTGCTCCTGATCAAGCTTATCCAAAACGTTCATAATTATATTCCCTGTATTTTGTTGTAGTGATACTACATTATAAAAACAATGAAAATCAACAGCAATCTCTTCTTCCTGCCAGACGATCAAGAATAATAGATACCGCCGAACGAACAGAAAGATGATTATATTTTCCCCTGCCGGCAATCGGCGGCAAGATTGCATCCACATGGTCAAAAACTTCCGGTGCCAGTCCCCAGGCTGTACCGAATAAAAGAAGAGCCGCTTCCTGCTCTTCCAATTCCCGCCGCATAACCGCATAGCTGGTCGTCTTGTCCCTGTCCCTTTCTCTGGCACAGGTTGCAACCACTTTCAAACCCTCCGGCCATTTATCCCTGACTTTATCAATCACCTCGCCAAGACTGTCGGCAATTCGGACAAGGGAAAGAGCCTGCCCCCTGTCAGGGTTGGCCTGAGCACCATACCCTTCACACCAGTGACCGATAATCTTTCGGCTCAACTCCTGCTGCTCAGCAAAGGGAGTAACAAGCCAGTAGGTATCCACCCCAAACGAGCGACACGCCCTGGCAATATCATGGATATCAAGGTTGGTTACCGCAGAACCGATTATTTCACCATTGCGATTCACAACCGGTGCATGTACCAGAACAATATCAAGACGCAGCTTCATCTTTTCTTAAACCTTCCGACCTGCACAAAATGACACCCACTTGGTAAACTTTTACAGGTCAACTGGTTAACCCAAGGCACATGAACATGATACCCTGCGGGCAGAAAAAATATAACCGAATGTCGAACAAGGAATTTCGAATTTCGAATATAGAAGTTTTTTTACTTCATCATTCGAAATTCCTTGTTCGATATTCGATATTCAGCATTTAATTAGCAACGATTCCCAGAGAAACTTTAATTTTCCGATACATGGACATGGGGAACTGTCATACTTGTTTAATCTGATCAGCAAGTCCAGTCTGTTCAAGGATTTCCAGTTGTTTGCTGGTGAAAATGACTTCCCGCAACAACTCCGGTCGCCTTTTCATGGTCACCCTGACCGACTCTATAAAACGATACCTTTCAATTTCCCCATGGTTACCGCTCAACAACTGTTCAGGAACTCTCAAACCGCAAAACTCTCTTGGTCTGGTATACTGAGGGTGTTTGAGCAGACCATGACTGAAAGTATCGTTGGCAGCCGATTCGGAACAACCCAGAACGCCGTCCCGTAACCTGGTCACGGAGTCAATAATAACCATGGCCGCCAGCTCACCACCGGTGAGAATATAATCCCCAATAGATATTTCTTCATCCACAGATTGCCGGGCAAACCGCTCATCCACCCCTTCATATCGTCCACAGACGAGAATCAAACGCTCATACCCTGCAAGACGGGAGGCAGCCTGCTGTGAAAAAACCACCCCCCGCGGGGAAAGAAGAATCACCCTGTCCTTTTCCCCGGCACCCTGCACAGCTTCAAGACAAGCCGTCAACGGTTCCGGTTTCATGACCATTCCTTCACCCCCGCCAAAAGGACGATCATCAGTTATCCTGTGCCGGTCAAAGGCGTAATCACGAATATTATGAAGCTCAACCTTTATCTGCCCCGCTGATAAAGCACGGCGGATAATCCCCTCTTTAAGAGGAGAAGTAAACAACTCCGGAAAGATTGTCAGAACATCAAATTGCAGGGAACCCATCAGCTAACAATTTATATCAAGTAAACCCGGAGGCAAATCAACAATAACCCGGTCATATTCCATGGCGACTATAAAATCAGCCACCGGAGGTATCAAAACTTCCCGCCCCTGATACTGCACGACAAGAAGTTCCTGACCGCTGGCCTCAAGGATACGATTAACATAACCTATCAGATTGCCTGCCGTGTCAATTAATGGTTTATCAAGCAATTCACGAAGATAAAACTCATCACCGGTCAGTTCAGGCAAATCGCAATCTCTGACAAAAACAAAAAAACCGGAGAACTGTTCCGCCTTATTACGGTCTGAACAGTTCTCCAGCTTGGCCAGAACCTGTTTCCCCTGAACCCTGGATTTCTCCACCCGGCATGACAGAAAATTATCTGTTTCCTGCTCATTGGCGGCAAGTTGCAACAATGGATAATGAGAAGCAAACGAGACCGGGTCACCTGAAAACGGAAATATTTTGACTTCACCCCGCAAACCATGCGGTTTGGTGACCCTGGCAACTAATATAAATTCCGGATCGGCTGTTTCGCTCGATGTTTCAGAATCAGTCATTTAACAAATACAGCAAAATAACGCAGATACTGTCTATTCAAGAATTTCCAGCCGCGACCGTTTATCAAAACGGGCTGCCGACATGGCCAGTACAGCCCGCATGGCTCTTGCTGTTCGTCCCTGCTTGCCGATAACCTTACCGAGATCATCTCTGGCCACACTGAGCTCAACTATAAAACAATCATCCTCTTCTTTTACCTGAACGACAACATCATCAGGATGATCGACCAACTGTTCAGCAATAAAAGATATCAGCTCCTTCAATTATGCCGCCTCTGCCTGGGGTACAGACTTTTTGATCAAACTTTTAACCGTGGTGGTCGGCTGAGCTCCTTTGCCAAGCCAGATGTCCAGCTTTTCATGGTCAATGTTGATAACTGCAGGGTCCTGCATCGGGTCATATGTACCAACTATCTCAAGAAATTTACCATCCCGTGGGGCATGACTGTCTGCAACGACTATCCGGTAAAAAGGTTGTTGTTTGCGTCCTTTTCTGGTCAAACGAATATGTACCGCCATTATTTACCTTCTCCTTGAAACCCGGACAATGCCGGATACTAAAAAAATATTTTATCCTGAACAAATAAACAGTAAAATAAAAAAAATCAGCGAACAAGTCCCTTGGGGAGTTTACGCCGTTTACCCCTGCGTATAATTGACTTGCCCCGCATCTTTTTCATCATCTTCAACATCATCGTATAGCTTTTCAACATCCGGTTAACATCAGTAACCGTTGTTCCTGAGCCTTTGGCAATCCTTTTGCGCCTTGAGGCATTGATAATTTTATAGCTTTGCCGTTCCTCTCCGGTCATGGAACGGATAATGGCCTCGGTCTTCCCCAGCTCTTTGGCATCCGGTTTGGGAGCGTCTTTAAGCTGCTTGAGCTTGTT
>CAZHPX010000027.1:0-9568 GCA_964534785.1 uncultured Desulfobulbaceae bacterium
CGTCAATAAGTATCATATTGAGTGTTCCTGGAAAAGGTTTAAATCCAATTTTTTCCTCAATTTTATCACTATAGAGAGGCACAAAAAAAGCTCCTTTTCCGTATCCTGATTTAAGTATTCCTTACTACAGAGGATATAAAGCATTACAGGAAGAATTGAACCAGATGGAAAAGAGGAAAAATAATGATGCTTTTGTTCCTGGTCTTAGAAAACTTCAAGTTGAGCTTGCCATGCTGGAAGAAAAAAAGATTGACCGGGATTCAATTCGTTCGGTAAGGGTTGACAGGGAGACGAAGGTTGCAGGGGAGCCGATAAAGCCAAAACGAAACCTGATTATTGCTCTGGGGGGTGTTGCTGGTCTTATGCTGGGGGTATTTGCTGTGTTTGCAAGGAAGTTTATAGCAGAATTTACTCGTCCTGTGGATAGTAACAATGCTGGTTAAAACATAGAACAGTGAGTTATCTTCTATCAAGGGTAGAAGACGGTGAACGATTACGATTAAGCAACATATGACAAAAATAATCAAAAAATATCTGTTTTGCCGCCGGGCAGCCTTTACCCATGATCTGTTCTGGGTGCCAGTTGCCCTGGTTTTCGCTTATTTTTTAAGGTTCAATCTGGAGGCAGTACCGGAAATTCACAGGTCTGGTATGTATCTGCTTCTTATTCTTGCAGTGCCGATACAGGGTACTGTTTACTGGCTTTCGGGTCTGTATAAAGGATTTTGGCGTTTTGCCTCTGTTCCCGATCTGATCAGGATTCTCAAGGCGGTTGGGGTCGGTACCCTGCTTCTGATTGGCTGCTGCTGGTTGTTGACCAGGCTTGAGGGTATTCCCCGTTCGGTTTTTATCATATATCCTCTGCTGCTGGTTGGCGGTTTATGCGGTCCCCGTATTTTTTACCGCTGGCTCCGGGATCATCGTCTTTTTTCATCCAGCAAACAGCCGGGGAAAAGAACCATCATTGTCGGGGCCGGCAGGGCAGGGGAAATGCTGGTCCGGGATTTGCTTCATCAGGATGATTATGAGCCGGTCGCCTTTGTTGATGATGACAAAAAACTGCTTAACCGGGAAATACACGGTATACCGGTTGCCGGTGAAACCGGTGAGCTTGTGGGTATTGTCGCAGGTCTTGATATAGAGCTGGTTGTCCTGGCAATGCCGTCGGCCGGCCGTCAGGTTATGATCAGACTGGCACAGTTCTGCCGGGAAAGCGGGGTGGCTTGTCTGACCCTGCCATCCATCCGGGAAATAAAAGGGATGGAGGTTGATTCCGGGCGATTGCGGGAAATCTCCCTTGATGATCTCCTGGGCAGAGAGGTTATCAAGCTTGATAAGCAGGCCATAGATGACTATTTATCCGGCAAAGTGGTGCTGGTCACCGGCGGGGGCGGTTCAATCGGTTCGGAGCTGTGCCGTCAACTTGTCGGAACTAATCCGGATAGATTGATAATTTTTGATAACAGTGAATATAATCTCTATGCTATTGATATGGAGCTGCGAAAAAACTTCCCTGAGTTGTCGTTTGAGTCGATTCTTGGTGATGTAAAGGACAAAGACAGGGTAGATTGGGTTTTTTCCACATTCAAGCCAGGTGTTGTCTTTCACGCGGCTGCCTATAAACATGTTCCTCTGGTGGAAAGCAATCCGGCGGAGGGGGTAAAAAATAATGTTCATGGCAGTCAATGTGTTGCCGATGCGGCAGACAGGCATGGAACAGAAAAATTTGTCCTGGTCTCTACAGACAAGGCTGTTAACCCTGCCAATATCATGGGTGCCACTAAACGGGTTGCGGAACTGTACTGCCAAAACCTTGATTACAGGTCAACAACCGGTTTTATTACCACCCGTTTCGGTAATGTGCTTGGTTCCGCTGGTTCAGTTGTGCCGTTATTTCAAAAACAGGTTAAAGATGGCGGCCCGCTTACCGTTACCCATGAAAAGATAAGCAGGTATTTCATGACAATCCCGGAATCTGTCAGCCTGATTCTCCAGGCAGGGGCCATGGGAACCGGCGGGGAAATCTTTGTTTTGGATATGGGAGAGCCGGTGCTGATAAAAGACCTGGCAGAACAGATTATTAAATTATCCGGTCTGGAACCGGGACGGGATATCGAAATTATTTACACCGGACTGAGACCCGGGGAAAAGTTGTACGAAGAACTTCTCCATGAGGGTGAAGACCTGCAGCCCACAACCCATGAAAAGCTGCTTCTTGCCAACAGCAGAAAAGTTGACTGGGTTTGGCTGACAGAAAAACTGGAATGCCTGTGGATGGCCGCGACAGAGCGTAATGTGGATAAATTACGAGCCGGCCTGCATGGGATTGTTCCTGAGTTTAATATTACGGGCAGCCCATGACTGCCCCCGGCAGAAGCCAGAAGATAGAAAGCTGGTTATTCTGTCTTCTGGCTTCTGTCTTCTGATATAGAGATATCTCCTTAAAAAAAGAGTAAAAACCTTGACAAGACCCCCAGCTCATTCTACAAGTAAATATGGGTAGCTTGATTAATCCTTATGTCGAACCTGTGCAAGATCAAACAAGAGTAAATATTATCAATAAGTTACCGGCATAATTGTTAGTTCCATGGAACGGTATATGATGAGTGAATGTCGTTGAGTATCTCTGATAACCATAATATCAGGACAGGGGCTCTATGAAAACAGTCTCTTGTTCAATAAAATTATTCTCCAGCTCTCATGAAATTATCATCTATAAAAATTCGCGTCCTGTTTACGGTATTTCTTCTGATCAGCGTCGCATTTTCTGCCCAGGCGGCAAAAATTCCTGTCCTTGATATCTCAGCCAAACATCGTCCCCACCAAACTTTTGAAAAAAACACTGCCAGCAAATTAGTCACTCTCGGAAGTTACAGAAATATCAGCCCGGTAAAAAAACGAATCGGCCGATCCAGCCGAACTGCAGCGAGAACAGTTGGTATAGAGAAAAAGATAAGTTCAAGAAGTGCCTTTATCATGAATGCGGACACCGGAGAGACAATTTTTGCAAAAAACCCTGACACCCCCCGTCAACCGGCCTCTACCATTAAGGTTTTAACGGGATTAATTGCGATGAAATCTCTAAAAGATCATGAGCCTGTAGCTGTAAGCAAACGGGCCGCGAAAATGCCGAGATCAAAGATTTACCTTAATTCCGGCAAAAAATACAGGGCTGATGACCTGATAAATGCGGTACTTCTGACATCTGCCAATGATGCCAGTGTGGCATTGGCGGAAAGAATAGCAGGAAACGAGCAGGATTTTGCCAGGATAATGACCTTGCGGGCCCGGTTATGGGGGGCAGAACAAACAGTTTGCCGCACAGCAACAGGACTGACCGCCAAAGGTCAGCAGTCAACTGTAAGAGATCTGGCCACTATTTTTAATCATGCCATGGGGGATGAGGAATTTGCCCACCGTGTCCAGACAACAAAGGCAAAAACTTCTTTTGGGACGACCCTGCGTAATAAAAACAGGGCGTTGTGGCAGGTTGATGGTACAAAAGGCGGAAAAACAGGATTCACATCAGCAGCCAGGCAAACTTATGTGGGAAAATTCACCAGGGAAGAAGGATCAATAATCGTTGCCATCATGGGCAGTGAAACCATGTGGCCAGACATTAAGAATCTCGTTGAATATGGTTTTCAGAAAAAATCACGGATCGCCAGGGAAAAGGCAGGAAAAACCAGAATCGCCAGAGCTAAGTGACAATCTGAGCTTGCAAACACCTGTGAAAAGACGGTTTTCCTGTTATGGGGCAGCCCCTGAACTATACAGAAATCATACTGCAGAATCAAGAGACTCCTCTACAAGAGCAAGGAAATCCGCCCGTTTAAACGGCTTTTCCAGAGTGGCAATATCACCGAGATAACCGGCCATGGTAAGATATCGTTCAGCCTTGATTGCCCCGCCTCCGGAAATAGCCAGGATTTTCAGCTCAGGATAATCACGGGTCAACTCCATTATAAACTTAAGCCCGTCCTTCACCGGCATGATCATATCTGTGACGACCAGATCAAAATCATATAGTCCTGTCATTGCCATACCTTTATCGCCATCCTCTGCTGTATGAACCTCGTATCCCTCATGGGACAGCATCCTGGACAACATTGAGCGTATCTGCTTCTCGTCATCAACAATCAATATCCGCTTCAATTTTATCCTCCCAACAGACTTGTTGTCAAACATGATAAAGAATGGGCATCATCAAGCTGCAAATTACAGGTTGTAACTTCGCATACTATACAAGTATTTTTCAAAGTTACAATTATTATCCATCTAACATGTTTTTTATCCTATTATATTCTTCACTCCCAATTCAACACTTGCTTTAAATTTTTCCGAGCTGCAAAAAAAATCATACCTTTTGTTGCTGTAGACGACAAAAACGACCAAAACCTCCGGGAATGGTGCCGGATGCCCAAAAAGCACGACCATGTTTAAAGTCCACAAACCAGTAACCGCCCGGCTTACGAACACCATCTACAAAAATAAAAGGCTGTTGTCCTGAAAAGCATGAATGGAGAAACATATCTGTTTCGGGATTTCGGCTTTGCTCCATTAAAGAAAGAGCCTCGGCCATGCTGGGGATTTGCCAGTCATCATAACCTGCAAACCCTTCTCGATTAAGCTCCTCAACCCGGTTCTGCATTGAGCGATAACTCATAATATCCACCCCATCCCTTTGCCACATAAGCCCGGTCACCCAATCATTTACTGTCAGGCCGTCACCGTTGTCAACAAGATAATTACTGAAATTCCCCTGCGGATTTCGCTCATGATCGACAAAGTCATATTTTTTGACAAGATCGAGTACATCCTCTTCACTTATCTCCCCGGACTTAGACGGCAGGTTGACTGTCAACAGTTCCGGTAATGGCTCATTGGCCAGCGGTAAACCGATATCTGCCCCAACCGCAAACGATTTCTCCGGCAAAGGAATGACAAGAGAACTGCTGTCACCCTCTACAACATTCTTCTGCAACCAGTTTTTTAACTCTTCGTTAATCCCAAAGGATCTCTCAAACAAGGCAACTTTACCCTGGGCAACAATGCACCTGTTAACCATTTCTTCCGGAGCCATAATTTCTGCCACGACCCTGGCATGTTTGATTCCCCGCTCCATCAGACATAGACGCGGAACATCACCCCAGGCGTCAATAAAAAAATAATAAATCCGCTCTGTTTTACTTCGAACCCTTTCCCTGCCTCCCCAGGACTCAAAGGTACCAAACGAATATTCCGGATTCATTTGCCAGTCGATGGCCAAATCAGACGATAACCCCAGGTCAGTAAAAAATCCCATACAATAGCCCCCTGTAATGCGTTGTTGTGCTAAACAAAAAACAATAGTATCATCAAAAGTTCAAATGGTACTGATGCTTAGCTCTTAGAATGCTTGCGGGATATTATACCAGAATCAAGTGGTATTCCATCCGCAAATTCATTACCCCATGGACATAAGTATAAATAATAATCATTATCAAATCAAGTCTAAACATGAATCTACTGCCCGGAATGCCTGAACCCCTTGGAGCAACAGTAACACCACAGGGAGTCAATTTCAGTATTTTCTCTCGTCATGCCGAAAAGGTATTTTTAATCATTGAATTTGATGAAACACTACACATCATCAGACAGGAGTTTCCTCTTGCCCCTGAAAAACACAAAACCGGTAATATTTGGCACGCCCTCCTTGCCGGTAACTACCCTTCCCTGAGATACGGGTACCGTATGGAAGGCCCCTTTGACCCAAAAGGCAGTGGTCATTATTATGACGAGAATCTAATATTAATTGACCCCTACGCCAAAGAGCTCCGTTCTCCCCCCTGGGGCGAACCAAGAAACTGTCTTGGCAGCAAACCATGCTGCCTGCTTGAAGATCATCTCTATGACTGGCAGGATGACCGCCCCCTTAACCGCCCCCTTGAAGACAGTATCATATATGAAATGCATGTCCGGGGCTTTACCCGGCATCCATCCGCCCAGGTCAATTACCCGGGAACATTCAAAGGGGTGATTGAAAAAATCCCCTATCTGCAAAAACTTGGTATTACGGCGGTGGAACTGATGCCGGTGACGGAATTTGACGAGAATGAAACCAGTTTCATAAACCCGGTCACAGGGGAAAGGTTAAAAAATTACTGGGGCTACAGTCCTCTTTCCTTTTTTGCTCCCAAAACAGGTTACGCAAGTGATCGGCACAGACCACTTGATGAGTTCAGGGATATGGTCAAGGCCCTGCATAAAGCAGGCATCGAGGTCATCCTTGATATTGTTTACAACCATACGGGTGAGGGCGGTGAGGGCGGCCCAACCTACAGTTTCCGTGGGATTGACAACATCATTTACTATCTCCTTGATCCGTGGACAAGGGCCTACCTCAATTTCTCCGGCTGCGGCAACACCTGTAACTGTAACCATCCAGTGATGCGAACCTTAATAATGGATGCCCTCCGCTGGTGGGTGATTCATATGCATGTGGACGGATTTCGTTTTGATCTTGCCTCAATACTGGGCCGGGATCAGAGCGGTAATGTCCTCACCAACCCGCCGGTGGTGGAGATGATTGCCGAGGATCCGGTTCTGGCCGGTTCAAAGATCATTGCCGAAGCATGGGATGCAGCCGGACTCTACCAGGTCGGACATTTTTCAGAACATCATCGCTGGGCAGAATGGAACGGCCGTTTCCGTGATGATGTTCGAGCCTTCATGTGCGGTTACCCTGGCATGGTTGCAGCCCTCGCCACGAGAATAGCAGGCAGTTCAGATCTATATCAGAATGGTGGTCGACGACCATGCAATTCCATCAATTTTATCACCAGCCATGACGGTTTCCCCCTTGAAGATCTGGTCAGCTACGATCATAAACACAATGAAATGAACGGTGAAGATAACCGGGATGGTGACAACAACAATATAAGCTGGAATTCAGGCATGGAAGGAGCAACAGATAACCCTGAAATAATTTCTCTGCGCAGGCGGAGAGTAAGAACCATGGCGGTGATCCTCTTCCTTTCCCAGGGCGTGCCGATGATGGTTGCCGGTGATGAATTTGGCCGCAGTCAGCAGGGAAACAATAATGCCTGGTGTCAGGACAATGAAACAAGCTGGATGAACTGGCAATTCCTTGACAGCCATTCCCACCGATTTCGTTTTTTCAGAAAACTTATCAAGCTCCGTCGTAATCATCCTGTCTTTCGCCGTAAAGATTTTTTCCTGACTGCTTCTTCTGCAAATGAACCTGTCCACCTTCAGGAAATAAACTGGCAGGCTCTTCAGCCGGGGCAGCAGGACTGGGGTACTGACTGTCACAGTCTTGCCTTCACCCTGAACGGCTCACAACTGCCTGAAAAAGAGGATGATGATTTTTTTGTTATGATTAACGGACACCGGGATAAAAACGCAGTTTTTACCATTCCATTTCCGCCCACCCTCCATGCATGCCGGTGCTGGAAAAAAATCATCGACACCACTGCCCGCCCTCCTGCTGATTTTCTCATCAGAAAAGAGGCTCCCATTATTATGCCGGACGACTGTATAACAGTGGCTGCCATGGGATGCATAGTTCTCCAGTCATTCATCCCCGCCCCTGTCACCACTGTCGATAAAAAAAAGAAAAAAAGAAGACCAGCCCGTGACCTGTAACCCGATTCCTCTTGACAGCTATTCCCTTGCTGAATATAATTTTTTCTCAACTATTGTAGCAAAACAATCGGAAGCTCCCCGTGTTTTTAATCGATATTAATATTGGCAAACAAGGTAGTTCTAACAATTTTCAATGCTTTTTCGTTACGGATTCAGGTAAAATAAAACTCTCTTAACTTAAGTAAACGAGGTACACCATGATTCGCAGTTTTTTTCTCCCTATTATTACTCTGTTGCTGCTATGTGCAGCCCCAGCTATGTTCACGGTTCAAAACGGCCACGCCATGCCGCCGACAATAAATCCTGACGGCCAGTTAGTCAAAGGTACGGTTATGGAAACCATGAATGCCGGCGGTTATACATACATGCTCATCAAAACAGCCAAAGAGGATATCTGGGTGGCTATCCCCGGAACCGATATAGTCAAAAAAGGTCAAGATGTCGTCTGCCAGCCGGGTATGACCATGGTTAATTTTAAATCACCGACCCTTAATCGCACTTTTTCGACCATTTTATTTTCTGCGGGACTTGTTGAATACAATAACAAGGAAGAAGTCTCCGCCCCCCCTGTTGACATGCAAAAGACAGGTAAGGCTCCTGAAGCTCCCGGGGGTTCCGAGGATAACGACATAACAAGTTTTGCGGCGGCACTCCAGCAAGAACGGACTCGCACTCATATCAACCGGAAAATGTCTGACATGGAGGCAGAAGTTTCCGGCGGCAGTCTTGCTGCGATTGTTCCGGCCAAGGATATATCCGTGGAAAAAGCTGCGGGGGAGAACAGCTATACCATTGAAGGATGTTTCAGCAACCGCAAAGAACTTAACAACCGGACAGTACGGGTTCGCGGTAAAGTAGTCAAGGTTTCCAAAATGATAATGGGAAGGAATTGGGTGCATCTCCAGGATGGTAGCGGAAATCCCATGGAGAACACTCATAATCTGGTGTTTACAACCCAGGAGGCACCGGAGATGAATTCCATTGTTACCATGGAAGGAACTCTCCATGCCGATCGGGACTTTGGTGCCGGTTACAAGTACACGGCTATCGTCGAAAATGCCGTAATTCTTTAAGCAACATCCTGAACTCATGAGCGTTCACCTGTGCTGCAGGTGAACATCCCGGAGGGTGAAATTTTGTTATGTCCGGGTTAAAATATAAATTATCTGATTCCATCTCCCATGCCAATGGCAGGATAGCCCCATCCCGTCTTGGTTTTGATTTTGACGGAGTAATCGCAGACACGGCGGAAGCTTTTTTGCGTCTTGCCTGTTACAAATATAATATCTGTGATATCAGAGTTGAGGAAATAACCACCTTTGAAGTTGAACAATGCCTCTCTCTCAACCGGAAAATCATCGAGGCAATTTTCATGGAAATACAGATCGCCCCCGTCGCAGCCGGACTAAAGCCCATGCCCGGTGCGGTTGAAGTACTCAGCGAGTTCAGCGGACAGGGTCAATTAACTATAGTCACGGCCAGAACCTGGGCGAAGCCGGTCAGTCAATGGCTGGAAACTGTCATGCCGGAAAAAATATGTTCCCGTATAAACGTAATTGCCAGCGGAGAACATGATGATAAAATTTGCCATATCAAAACACACAACCTGACTCACTTCATTGATGACCGGGCGGAAACCTGTACCATGCTGAGCCAGGCAGGTATCAACCCCTTTGTCTTTACCCAGCCATGGAATCTTAACCGTCATAATCTGCCCACAGTTAACTGTTGGCAGGAGATAAGATCGCTATGTTTTTCAGAGGACAGAGGATAGAAGATAAAAGACAGATTTCCCAGCCCGCAACCCACAACCTGAAACCATGCAATGTCCTGAATGCGGTAAAAAAATTACGATATGCAAAAGTCCGGTTCCAACTGTGGATATTATCATTGAATTAAATGGCGGGATAGTACTGATTGA
>CAZHPX010000028.1:0-9447 GCA_964534785.1 uncultured Desulfobulbaceae bacterium
TGTTGTCTAACAAAAAAATCTGTTTTTTTCTCAAACCTGCAAAACCAGATAACCGCCTGCTGCTGGAAAAGAAAGGCCAGAGCCACCATCATTCCGGTCTGTGGCGAAAAAGCGGTTGTCGCCAGACCAATGGAGATGGCGAGATTACGCAATTCGACATTCATCAGGAGGGTTATGGCGTCTTCACGCCTGAACATGAACCGGCCCACTATCCCGCAAAGTAAAATAATTAAAGCATACCAGATGGCCAGGCTGATCAGGGCCTGAATAAGCAGGGTCGGATAGCTGAAAATCATAGTCGCCTTCATGCTCATACTGGTAAAGATAATATAGATCATTGCCCATGAACTGAAGGCCGGCAGTAATGGTTTGATTTTTTTCCTGAACTGTTCCTCACTGTATTTCATAAGCAGCAGGTGGTGGGTTATAATGCCAAGAAACAGCGGGATAAACACCACCATACCGACAGTTTTTCCCACATGGAACATATCAACTTCAACCACTTTTCCTGCCAGAACAAAAAGATAAATAGGAGCAAGCAAGGCACCAAGTACCAGGTTAATGGTACAAAGTTTCAGGGATGCCTTAATATTACCACCAAATAACATGGTAAAAGCCAGGGCCATGGTTCCTCCGGGAATTACACTGATAATCAAAAGCCCTATCTTAAGTTCCGGCCATGAGCTGAGGAAAATCGTACCAACAGCAAGGGCAAGTAAGGGAAGTACTATAAAGTTTAAAATCAGATTTACCCGCATTAGCCGCCATTCAGTGAATTTAACCAGTTCACCAACCTGCAAACCTATCATGGCAGGATATACGGCCATCATTGCCATTGGCAGGGTGAATGCAGCAAGGGGGGATGTATCTATAAAGTTACCACAGAGCAGAGCCAGGGAAATAACAACTGGAATCACATAGACAAGATGTCTGGCCGGAAAAGTCAGTAATTCCTTGATAGTCATTTATTAGTCCTTATATGTTTAATCATATCGATTTGCCGACATCAGTTTAAACAGGTTAATATGAGGTGATCAAACGAAACTGTTGCGGATCATCAGGGGGGCAGGCATGAAAGAAGGAAGGGGATGTCCTTTGTTTTAGTTCTTGTTGAAAGGTATTTTTGAGTTTTGTAAGTGCTGACAGTTAAATCATTAAAAAAGTGAAAAACCGTGAACAACCGTGAACAACTCCTGAATTTAAGGGCAGGCCTGAAGCCTGCCCTTAAACTTTTTAAGATTTATACAGGTTTAACCCGGGCGGCTTGCGGGCCTTTCTCTCCATGTTCCATGACAAAAAGAACCTCATCCCCTTCACCAAGTTCATCCATACTCATATCTCTGAGTGAAGAAGCGTGGAAAAAAACCTCCTGCTTATCAGCTGTCAAAATAAAACCATAAGAATCTTTCACAAACAGCTTGTCAATAGTACCGACAGTCTTAAGGCCTGGAATTCCCTCCGTAATTTTTTGACTCTTGTGGTTTTTTTTCTTACGAACCTTCTCTTTTAACTGCAGACCAAGAACATCGAATGCCTCAACCAATAATGGACGAACCTTCTCACCCCATCTTTTAACCACCACAGTATCGCTGGGAACAGAAGCAATTAGTTTCACCTCGTGTCCACCTTCCTTATAGCCTGGGGTAGCCTCAATTGATACACGCAGATTAAGCACAAAGCCAGCGTAATGGCGGACGAGTTTCTCCCGCTCTTCTTCTATTTTTTCCTGCCAGCCTGTCCGCATGTCCAGATTTCTGGTTTCAACTTTCAGTTCCATACAGATCCTCCATTGTTGATGTCGATAACGACCCCATGCCGTCACCTTTTTTTATCCACATCTCCGTAAATCAGCACCTGTGGTGAACGGTTACCACATCTCCTGCCTCATATTTTCTTTTTACAGTGAAAACTTGAAAAACAGGAGATAATAAAATAAAAACCGTAATTATCTATAGAAAAAACCAATATATTATTCAAATATCGTATCGTAAATGCCCATTCAGTCAATATAAATTTACAGGATGGACTTTCCCGCTCTTGCACTTCAACAGTAATAATGTATATAGGAAAGAGACAGGTGGAAAAGACAATGATGAAGATAGAGAAATGATTAATACCATGTCTCTACTATAGGCATTACCCATGTAAAAAATCAAGGCTTAAACTTATTTTCTTACCCTTCACAAACAAAAAACTCCAAATCAATACCAGCTATGAACAAACAATCGCCAACCGGTGTGCTTCTTCTCAACCTGGGTGGCCCTGCCACCCTTGATGAGGTCGAACCTTTTCTTTTCAACCTGTTTTCCGACCGGATGATTATCCGTCTGGGGCCGTTTTTCCTGCAAAAATTAATAGCCCGCCGGATTGCCCGCAAACGGGCCCCGTCAAGCCGTGCCAATTATAAAAAGATCGGTGGCGGTTCACCCATTTTACGGATTACCGGCAGCCAGAGCCGGGCTCTTGAAAAATCCTTAAATGATGGGGAAAAGTTTATTGTTCGTCCCTGTATGCGATACTGGCATCCATATGCTGAAGAAATGTTGTCGGAATTCAAGCAGGCCGGGGTGAAAAAATGTGTCGCCCTGCCCCTCTATCCGCATTATTCAATTGCCACCACAGGGTCTTCTCTTTTAGAGCTGCAAAACAAGCTCTCAGGTATGAACTCTTCCATGAAGCTCCTGGAAATACGTTCCTGGCCGACCCGGAAAGAGTATATTGACTGCCTGGCAAAACGAATTAAACAGGGGCTCAGCAACTTTGGCAATGAACCTGTGCAACTGGTTTACAGTGCTCACAGCCTGCCGAAAAAATTTATAGACGAAGGTGACCCGTATGTACAGGAAACAAAAGAATCCATACTGGCAATAGAAAAACAAGTCGGAATAAGCGGACGACTTTGTTTTCAGAGTCGCAGCGGCCCCGTCGAATGGGTGGGGCCATCAACTCCGCAGATGCTGAAACAGTTGGCAGAAGAAGGATGCCGTAACATCCTTATGGTGCCGATTTCCTTTGTTTCCGATCATGTGGAAACCCTGTATGAAATCGACATTCTTTATCGTGATATGGCCGAAAAACTTGGGATGCGGCTTGAGTCCACTCCGGGGTTAAATGATGATCCGCTCTTTATCAAAGGATTGAAAGGACTTGTCCTTGACCGATTGAAAGAATAGGAGTGTCCCTATCGATCCACCATAAAACGACGCATGCGAATATTCATAAGCAGACCAATGGCAAATAATGTGGTCAACAGCGATGAACCGCCATAACTGAGCAGTGGCAAGGGGATCCCCACCACCGGCAATAACCCCATGATCATGAAAAGATTAATAACCGCCTGCCAGAAAATCAGCATAACCAGGCCAAAGGCAAGAATTACCCCGAATTTGTCACGGGCAGTCATGGCGATATGTATTCCCCAGAGCAGGAGAAAGAAATAACAGCTCAAGAAAAATAAAGCCCCGATAAAGCCCCACTCTTCTGACCATACGGCAAAGGCGAAATCAGTATGTCGCTCGGGAAGAAAATGAAGATGCCCCTGGGTACCTCCCCTGAATCCCTTCCCGAAAATTTCCCCGGAACCAACCGCAATTTTTGACTGCATAATCTGATAACCATGATGCATGGGATCAGCTTCAGGATTTAGAAATGTTTCAATCCGGCGGCGCTGATAATCTTTAAGAAAAAACATCCAGCCAAGAACTCCACCACCACTGCCAAGCCCGGCAAGAATTGCCAGCGTAGACCAGCGGAGACGGACAAAGACGGTCATGGAGACAAAAATTATTGCCAGCATCAGGGCTGTCCCCAGGTCAGGCTGAAGGCAAATCAGGATAAATGGTACAACCATAAGCATAAAAGGGAAGATGAGATCACGAAACCTGTAACCGTTAATGACTTCTTTCCTTGAGTAAAATGAGGCAATAACCAGCACCAGAGCCAATTTTGCCGGCTCAGAGGGCTGAAGCCTGAAAAAACCGAGATCAATCCAGCGCTGGGTGCCGGCAATGGTCTCCTGGCTGAGAAAAACAGTATAAACAAGAAGAATGAGAATCCCTGCGTAAAGAAAGTAACCAAAAACTTCCAGCTCTTTATAATCAACTCCCATAAACAAAATAATTACGACCATCCCGGCACAAAAAAGATACATCTCTTTGTAAAAAGCTGCAGATGCACCCGCCCCACTCCAGGTTGAGCTGTATAGATTAGCAAGAGCCATGCCCATGATCAGCACCAGCATGACCAGCATGACCCAGTCAAAATGATGCACCAGCCGACGATCAAAACGAAACATCAAACCACCTCTTCAGAAGTCCTGATTAAGAGTAATATTACTATTCAACCATAAGCCCGGTCGTATCCTCAAGAATCCCAACCGAGACCTCTTCCGGCATAATCCCTTTCCCTTTAAAATATGCCTCCAGGACATCCCGTGCTACAGGAGCTGCCACCGCACCACCACTCAAGCCATGCTCAACAATTACAGCCACAGCAATTTCAGGATTGATAGCCGGTGCAAAGCCGACAAACAGGGCATGGTCACGAAACCTGTAAGGAATATCTTCATCCTTTAAGTGCTGAAACTTCTTCAAACGAACAATCTGAGCGGTACCGGTTTTACCCGCCACCGTAATTCCCAACTCATTAAGCCTGGCTCTGCTACCGGTTCCATGACGACCTTCCACAGCCTCGATCATGCCTTGCCTGACAAGACGGAGATTATGTCCCTGTCCGGTAAGGCGCGATACAACTTCCGGCACAAAAGACTCTATGACATGACCATCGGGGTCACGCACGATATCAACAAGCCCCGGCTTGTACAAGGTTCCGCCATTGGCTATCATGGCCGTCATAAATGCCAACTGCACTGGAGTTGCCAGGTTAAATCCCTGACCTATGGCCACAGACAGGGTTTCCCCTTCCTGCCAGGCCTGACCATGTTTCTCTTTCTTCCACTCGGCTGTGGGGATCAAACCTGATCCTTCAAGTTCCATTTCAATTCCGGTTTTACGGCCGAACCCAAAAAGGCGACCATACTTAGCCAGCCTGTCCACCCCAAGCCGTTGACCGACCTGATAAAAATAAACATCGCATGACTCCGCCAGAGCCCGCTTCAGGGCAACCGCTCCATGACCACTTCGTTTCCAACAATGATAGGTACGATTACCAAACCTGTAGTGGCCTGGACAATAAATAATAGATTCCGGGGTGATGACACCTTCGCTGAGCCCGGCCAGAGCCACAACCATCTTGTAGGTTGAAGCCGGGGGGTACTGTCCCCGAACCACCTTGTTAAACAATGGGTTATAAGGATTATTACTCATCTCCTGCCAGTCCTTATGGGAGATACCACCTGTAAATTTATCTATTTCCAGAGTGGGTGCACTGACAAGAACCAGCACTCTGCCGCTGTTCACCTCCACTGCTACCACTGCCCCCGCCATGGCACCGGACTCTTCGTTTCGCATGGCCTTTTCTGCAGCCATCTGCAAATCAATATCAATGGTCAGTTGAAGATCATTACCGGGTAATGGCTCTATTCCTTTCAGGTTTCGCTGTTCAAAGCCCAGGGCATTGACTTCCATATAATGCCGCCCTTTTTCTCCGCGCAGGTCTTGTTCACGGAGTCGCTCCAACCCCATTTTGCCAACAAGATCACCGCCACGGTAAATGCCAGGCTCTGCAGCTTGTAGTTTTGCTCTGCTAATTTCAGCAAGATAACCAATTACATGGGAGGCAAGATTTCCATAATGATAAACCCGGCGGGGGATAACCTCTATCCTGATGCCAGGCAGATTCATACGATTGTGTTTAATATAGGCGACCTTATTCCAATCAATATCCTCGGCGAGCCGAATCGGGATATGGCCTGGAGTGTCCGCCATTCTGCGGATTTTTGCGAGAAGATCCATTGTGTCAACATTCAGGATTCCGGCCACTTGCTTGATCAGCTCATCATCAAGACGATGATTTTCCCGTATCCAGACAACATTGAACGAAGGTCGGTTAGTGACAATCTCCCGCCCTTTTCTATCTGATATGTTACCTCTCGGGGCAGCGATTTCAAGATGCCTGACCCGGTTATTGTCGGCGAGTCGGCTGTACATATCCCCATGTTGAACCTGGAGAAACCAGAGACGGGTGATAAGAATTGCAAAGAAAATAATAATTACAAAAGCATATAGAAATGCCCGTTTTCGGAAAAAATCGAGTTCTCCTTCATCCCGTTGAATCAGGCGGGTTTTACCAGCGTTATTTTTTTTAAGCTCTCCTGATAAATTATCAGAGCGTTTTTTATTTATCCGTTTTCTTCCCAAGCCTGCCAAGACTCACCCCCTGTACCGGTTACCGGTACGCACCCGCACCCTGCCTGAAAATATGGCTGTTTTTCTTTCCAGGTACCTGTTAAAAGAATCAAAAAACCTTAATAAAGGGAATGCACAAATAATTACCAGTCCAGAGCGAAGCAGCATTATCGGCCATGACCAGGGAACTGGTAATTGTGGAACCGCAAAAATCATCACCATGTAAACCAGCCAGTGGACGAAGAGAAAACATACAGCAATCATTGGCACCTGATACAGAGATTCCCGAACCGGCAGCCGTACGGATAAAAACTTAAGGATGAAAAAGCCGAGAAGAAATAATGCCGGATACATACCAAGAACAAGCCCTGAGAGAACATCAAAAATCATGCTCAAAGGAAATATAATGATCATACTGCGAATAATATCGTGACGATAGGCAAGGTAGGCCACTAGGACAAAATAAAGATCAGGAGAACCAATCCAGAGCGGATTAATCATCAATAATGTTGTCTGCAGACCAATGAAAGACAGACCTAAGAAAAAGAAACCAATGATAACCATAAAGTTCCGTCGACGAAATGCCCTGCGGGCAGAAAAAATAGAATCCTGACTTACGGAATGCACATTAAATAACTACGGCACTCCTGAACAGTTATGTACTAAAGTTATTTAATTCCCCTTCCTTACGGAATATTATACACATTTCTTTCGATAATAAGCAGATTTTCAAGGGTAAGATAATCAACTACAGGGGTGACTTCAATATCGAAAAACATGCCGCGGCGACTCTTAACCACCTTTGATACCACCCCCACGGGCAGTCCTGTGGGAAAAACCCCACCATAACCGGCGGTCACAATGGCATCTCCTTCTGCAACATCAGCGGTTTTAAGAATATAGTCAAGACGGTAGAGCGATGTCCCGGTACCTTTAAGGATTCCCCGCACCCTGGACTTCTGTAAAAGCACATCAATGGCACTTGACGGTGCTATGGCAAGCAATACCTTGGCGTAATTGGGGGAAACTGAAAACACCTGGCCAACAACCCCGTCCCCGTTAACCACAGCCATACCTCTGTCAAGACCATCGCCGGAACCGCGATCGATCACGACACTTCTGAACCAGACAGAAGGGTCTTTGCCGATTATCCGGGCAGATATCATCGGCAGATCGGAAGATTCCCTGAAATCAAGAAGTCTGCGCAGCTTGGCATTGGTTGCAAGGGCTTCCCGATTTTTATAGCACTGGAGGCGACATTCCTGCAATTGCGCCTGTAATTTTTTATTATCTTCACGAACAGATAACAGGTCCCAATAATTTTCCTTCAGGGAATCTAACGAGTTTGCACCACGGGAAAAAATTTTCTGGACAGGTCCTGCTGCCTCAAAAAGCAGCTCATGCAACGCTCCAAATCGTTGACTGCCCAGAACGGAAACCAGGAAAATCATGGCCATGGTTAAAAGTAATCCAACCAGAAAAACCATTTTCAGGGTTGGCAACCGTCGTTTACTTTTTCTTTTACTCTGCTTTCTCACGGATACTGGAACAGTTAAGATAAAGTAGTTCGGCACTCACCAGCCATTGACAGGCCAGCATCCAATAAGCCAATAAAAATCAACCCAAAAGTAGGAGCCGGGGCAAGGTAGTGAGTGCCGGAAAATCAGTCAATGGCAATTTCCCGCAAAATCTCGATGTTATCCAATGCCTGTCCCGAACCCAACACAACTGATGAGAGGGGATCATCCGCAACAATGATGGGCATACCGGTTTCATCTTTAAGCAGAGAATCAAGATTTTTCAATAATCCGCCACCACCGGTGAGAACAATCCCCTGGTCAACAATATCTGCTGATAACTCCGGCGGAGTTACCTCCAGAGCAGTTCGAATAGCATCAATAATAATATCCACCTGCTCGGCAATTGCCGACTGAATTTCTTTGGAAGTGATGGTCAGGGTTTTGGGGGTACCTGAGACCAGGTCTCTGCCCTTGATATCCATGGTATCATAAGGTTCCTCCGGCTTCACATTGCCGATGGTGGTCTTGATCAGCTCCGCTGTTCTCTCACCAATGGCGAGGTTATGTTTACGTTTTATATATTGGAGAATGGATTCATCCATTTTATCACCCGCGACCCGGACAGATTTTGCATAGACAATTCCGGCGAGGGAGATAACCGCAACCTCGGTGGTCCCTCCCCCGACATCAACAATCATATTGGCTATTGGCTCTGTGATGGGGAGCCCTGCCCCTATTGCCGCTGCCATGGGTTCTTCTATCAGGTAAACTTCCCTGGCCCCGGCTGATTCAGCCGATTCGCGGACAGCTCTTTTTTCCACCTGAGTTATTCCGGAAGGCACAGAGATAATAATCCTGGGATGAACCAGAGTGCGACGATTATGGACTTTATTGATAAAGTATCTCAACATGGCCTCGGTCACCTCAAAATCAGCTATCACTCCATCCCTCATTGGTCGAATAGCAGTAATATTGCCCGGTGTCTTACCAAGCATCTCTTTAGCTTCCCGCCCCACAGCCAACACCTTGCTGCCCCTCTTGTCCTGACGAACGGCAACAACAGAAGGCTCACGGAGAACAATTCCCTTGCCTTTAACATAGAGAACAGTATTGGCCGTACCAAGATCAACCGCAAGGTCGTTTGACATCCAGCCAAACAAAAAATTAAACGGAGAAAACATTCAAAATCACCTTAATTTATATTAATAACAGTTTACCCGGAACATAATTTATATTAATAACAGTTTACCCGGAACATAATGCCCTTCGGTAAAGAAACTGCAACATAAATGAAACCTCCACAAGGTTTCACCAATAGCCTGCCCCCCTGCAACATCCCAAAGCAATATTTTAATTTTACACAGTTGACAACCAAAAAAACCAAGCACAAAATCTGTAATATACCAACCCAGAGAAAGATTGACAACCTGATACAGGAAAAACCCTGAAAAAAAATGATTTTATCCCCTGCTTACATTCTGATTTTATCTTGACAAACTTAATAAGAAAATGCTATTAGTATCAGGTTTTCATCAGATATTCAAACATTTCGTAATAAAGACATCAGGGGGGTATAGCTCAGCTGGGAGAGCGCTTGAATGGCATTCAAGAGGTCTGCGGTT
>CAZHPX010000029.1:0-9445 GCA_964534785.1 uncultured Desulfobulbaceae bacterium
GTACCAATGCAGTGTCCAGCCTGGCACTTTCTTTTTCATTTCTTTCCATGGGAGGAGATAGCAACAAAACAACCTTTAAATTTAAAGAGTTCTGGGAAAAGTCTCTTGCAGGAGCAGTGGCAGCAAGGTTTATTCTTGAACAAATTCCTGGTGCCGGTACTGAAGAAATTTTCACTTCCGCACTCCTGCGAAATATAGGCAAACTGATTCTGGCCTCTACCCTGCCGGAACCCTATGACCAGGTTTTAAACCGCCTTCAGGAGTATGATGAAAAAACAGAAATTGAGCTGGAGGAGGAAATAATCGGTGCTTCCCATGGTGATATTGGCTATGCCGTAACCAGACATTGGGGATTTCCGCAATCCCTGCTTCTACCCATCAAATACCATGACACCCCTTGGGAATATATCGGTGACGACAAAGAGATTGCCCGGATTATCAATGTGGTTTATATGGCAAAAGTCCTGACCCATATTCTTTACTCGGATAAACCTGATAAATGGCATAAATTATTCCGAAGTGAAGCAAAAAACTTACTGAAACTAAAAGTAGCTACCATTAACAAAATCCTTAAAGAAGTACATAAGCTGGTTAACCAGACCGCCGAGGATTTTAACCTGCACATGCCACTGGCAAAATCTGTTGAAGAAATCCTCCAGGAGGCAAATATAAAACTTTCCCTGATCAATCTTTCCTATGAGGAGATAAACAGGGATCTGGTTAATTCCAAAATGGAATTTGAAAAACTCACCAGAGAACTTGAGCATAAAAATAAACTTCTCGAAAACATGGCCAATATTGACGGTTTGACAGAAATATACAATCACAGGTATTTTCAGAACTTTCTTGATAAAGAAATTAACCGTTCCGTGCGAAATGACAAAACAATTTCAATTCTCCTTGCTGACATTGATCATTTTAAAAAATTTAACGATACTTACGGTCACCAGATTGGTGATTTTATTCTTAAGGAGTTTTGCCGGGTATGTAAAAATAATATCCGTGAATACGACCTGATTGCCCGTTACGGTGGAGAAGAATTTGTCTTTGTCCTGCCGGAGACGGAGCCGGATGAAGCAAAAAAGGTTGCGGAAAAGATTAGATTAGTAGTGGAAAACCATGCTTTTGCTGACGGTGACCAGATTTACCGGGTGACCATCAGTATCGGTATGGCCAGTGCCAGGCCTACAGGGCAGGACTTCAAAAAACATGAATTCATCGGTCTTGCCGACGAGGCCCTGTATCAGGCCAAAAAAGAGGGACGAAACAGGGTGGCGATTTACACACCGCATAAAAAGAAAAAATGGTTTCATTTTTAGGCTTGTTCTAACTCATTGTGCATCAATCCGGTAAAAACTCAGAAAAAAATACAACCGCTTTGCGGTTGCCAGTGGCAGGTTCCGCTTAGCTCTACTCTATTCTGGAGCCGGACGACCCGAAGAAACAACCACCACTATAATGTTCTCATGTTCTAACACAGGGATATGAATAAAAATCAATCCTCAGCCATCTTCTCCTGTTCCCTGATAAAATCAAGATGAGCCAGCATCATTCTTATATCACCATACGAGTAATCAGCTCCAAGAATTTGTTTGATTTGGGTAAATGTCTTTTTATCATCTCCCTCATCAAGAGCTGTTTTTATTTTTTGCTGTTTTTCTTCCTCTAAAAACTCATTGATCGGAATGTCCCCACTACCGACAAATGAGGCAAGATGACTTTCAATGGTGGAAATCACCAATCCTCGTTTTGCCGCAATCTCTTTAGTTTTAAGCCCCTCTTTGAACATTACAAAACTTTTATGTTTTGTTTCGGAAACGGTATTGGCTGTTGTCTTTTCATTGTCCTGATTTTTTTTGATTATAACTTCAGTAATATTCTTATCTTTTCGGTATCGGCTGATAATATCAACAAGTTCATCGCCATATTTTTCAACTGTCTTTTTGCCAATCCCTTTAACTTTTTTCAGATCAGATTGATTGTCCGGCAAACAGGCAGCCAACTCTGCCAGAACCCTTTGATGCATGATCTGAAAGCGGGGTACATCCTTTGTATCTGCAATCCTTTTTCGCCATTCACTCAGTTGCTTAAACAGATCGGGATGGGCAAGGTCAGCCTCGCTGAATTTTTCTTTTCCCCTGCTTTTTTTCTTTTTCCCGGTAGTATTGACACCAACAAGTTCAGCACGGGTAATCGCCCGCAGATAATCTGTTGGAGAGAAGCCCTGCCGGCAACTCTTTACTCCTGCCAGTTTAATCTCTATCTCTGTTAAAAGAAAATCAAGACTCCGGGAAAGTTTTTTACGCAATTCACTGTTATCGGTTTCAAGACTCAGCCCGATAAGGGGTCGGGCAAAAAACAGGTTAATTTTTTCTTCAAACCAGAGAGATGCCTTGCCCAACCGCTCAATAATCATCGCATCATCAGAAGGCAGACAGGTACAGACATCAAAAAGTTTTTGCAACTGATTTCTGAAGTTTACTCCCACTCCAAACAGCTCTTCTGCCTCTTCAGGGATGGCAAGCGGGTCATGACCAATTACCTGAATCAGATTTCTGTTACCAAGAATATGTCGGACAAGAAAATCAAGAGAATAACCCAGGCGGCCAAAATCAAAACACTCCATAATCAGCCTCTGCTGATACTCTTTTTTGGCAGCTTCCAGGTGTTGCCGATCAGGAGAATTTGCTTGAACTTTGAGCTCAAAATCTGCAATCGCCTGGTCGGTCTGCATTGACCTGGTGGCAAGAGGAGTAGTCAGCACCAGCCCCTCCATGCTCCGACACCGGCTCAAGGCCACATATATCTGCCCATGGGTAAAGGCTGCTTCACCATCAATCATGGCTTTCTCAAAGGTCAATCCCTGACTCTTGTGGATGGTGATAGCCCAGGCAAGTTTTAAGGGCAGTTGATTAAATGAACCAATTTTGGACGGTTCTATCTCCTGTTTTTCCTCATTCAATACATATTTGATATTTTCCCACTGTAATTGCTGAACAGTAATATCGTCGCTGTCACCCGGACAGCGGACAATCACCATGTCCTCTTTAAACCCGATAACCTTACCGATTTTACCGTTATAAAACCGCTTATCTCCGCTGGGATCATTACGGATAAATAATACCTGGGCATCTTTTTTAAGTTCCAGGTTGAGCGGAGCCGGATAAAGATGTTCAGGAAAGTCGTCAGCAACTTCAGCCCTGAAAATATGCGATTTGCAGGAGAGTTCCCGTAAGCATCGGTTGTTGGTGGCATCAGCCCTGGCGTTATGGGTGGTCAGGGTTATGTATCCCTGAGTGTCGTCCGGGGAAAAGCCAGGGATATGACGATTGTTGAATTCAGCAAGATGCTGCCGGTCAAGGTTATTGTTTCGTACCCGATTGAGCAGGTTAATAAACTTATTATCACTCTGCCGATAAATATGTTCAAGTTCGATGGTCACCAGTTCCGTATAAGACAGGGCATGGCTGCTGAAAAAATAAACAGAGCTGTAATGATCTCTTAACAGGTTCCACTCGTTTGGTCTGGCCACCGGGGCAAGCTGATGAAGATCGCCGATCAGGAGAAGCTGAACCCCGCCAAACGGTTTATCGTTACGACGCAGACGACGCAGAACTTCATCCACCGCATCAAGAAGATCAGCCCTCACCATGCTGATCTCATCAATAACCAGCAGGTCGAGACTTTTTATAACCCGTTTTTTTTCTTTACTGAACCGATAATAACGGCGGTAACTATCCTGCCCCTGCTCATTGCCCGGTAAATGGGGGGTAAAGGGCAGTTGAAAAAAAGAATGAAGGGTTACCCCGCCGGCATTGATGGCAGCCACCCCGGTGGGGGCAGTGATAACCATCCGTTTGGACAGGTTCTCCTCTAATCCGTGCAGAAAAGTGGTCTTGCCGGTACCAGCCTTACCGGTAAGGAAAATATTGCAGCCGGTATGGTGAACATACTCATCTGCCAGTTGCAGGGCCTGGTTTTCAGAATTTTTCAAGGCTTTTCTCTCCTAAAAAAAACGATCCATAATATATTGACTTTTAAATGCAATCAACTTAGTGTTTTGGATAAAGCAACGGTTGCAAGCTACAAGCTTGAAGCTATAAGTTGTATATAACTAAAAAATAACTGTATCTTAACCGTTTCCTAATAAGTCTTGTATTATATTGCTTCTGTTTTGCTTCTGCTGCCAATTATAGTCTCTTTATCATCACATCATTGAACTATTATGGTAGATTGTCAAGATGGACAGTAGAAATGCACCTTTTATTTGCCAGGTACCACTGGTGATTGATGCCGAGGCAGATACAGGGGCTGTCCCCCTGTTTTCCAATACCCGAACATTAACAACAACATTAACTTAAAAATCCATGGTTGCCGGTTTCTTTTTTTTCTTAAATAACATTGGTAAACTGCTTGTCCAGACCTTAACCAGACAACCGGCCAACCGATCTCTTAGCCTGAGAGGAATTGGTTTGTTGTTGTTTATTCCCCTGCTGCTTCTCCTGCAACTCATCCACTGGGTTGGTTTTCTTCTTGATGAGATTTTTTTTCGGGATTACCGCAGGGTAAATATCAAGCAGCCGGTCTTCATTATTTCCATTCCCCGTTCCGGCACCACTTTTCTCCATAGAACCATGGCTGTTGACCATCGCTTTACAACCATGCAGTCCTGGGAATGTTTCTTTGCCCCGTCCATCGCTGAGAAAAAATGTTGTCTTTTTTTCAGCAAGATTGATAAAAAAACAGGTAAGCTGTTCTCTATCTTTTTTAATTGGGTGACTAAAAAAATCAGCAGAAAAATGAACGACATTCATGCCATCAGGCTCAACGCTCCAGAAGAGGATTACCTGACCCTTATGCCTGTTCTCTCCTCTTTTTTCCTTGTCCTACCCTTTCCCATGGTTGATTTTTTTTGGGATATGGGAAAATTTGATCAGAAGATCAGCCGGGAAAAGCAAAAGGTCATCCTGGATTTTTATAAAAAAATGCTCCAGAAACATCTATATGTTCATGGGCAGGAGAAGATAATCTTAAGTAAAAATGCTTCTTTCCCGGCCCTGGTTCCGGCCCTGCTCTCCGCCTTTCCCGATTGCAGAATTATCTGCCCGACCAGACCGGTTGACCAGGCCTTTCTCTCCCAGTTAAGCTCCATTGCCGGAGCTGTTCGTTTTTTGGGTCATAACCACCTGGGAACATTGTTTCGCGACAAGTTTTCTGATCTTTTTATCCATTACTGCCTGATAATAGAAAACACTCTTAAAAAAACAGATGACAGCCGCTATATTGTTGTCTCAATGCATGAGCTGCAAACAGAACTCGCAGAAACCATCTTGAATATTTATTGTCATTTCTCCATGGATATAGACTCAATAACAGATAAAAACATTACCCTGGCCGATAAAAAGGCCAGGACTTATGTGTCAAACCATAGATATGATTTGGAAATGTTTAAAATAAATGAGCTTGAGATGAAAAAAACTTTTATCGATATTCTCAGGAAAGGATGGTTTTCAAAAAATACCAATTAACTACATGCAATCAATTTTACAGGAAAAAATAAGCCGCCTCAGGGTGGTTATCGTCTCCGATGCCGTGCCCCAGAGAAACGGGGTAGGTTCATATTATGTTGATTTTACTGAACATATAGAAGGGCGTGTCCAGCAGGTTAAATTAATCTGTCCCAACTGGAAGGGAGAGAAAAACTACAGTAAGGTCAAATTTGCCATGCCGGGAGATACCACTCAAATTATATACTTTCCCCGCTTTGGTTATATTTCCAGATGCCTTGGCAAAATAAATCCCCAGGTCATCATTATTCCCACCCCCGGACCGTTTGGCATGGCAGGGTTTTACTGGTCAAGACGCATGAAGACCACCATGGTCACCGGATTCCATACCGATTATCACCAGCTCTGCAGTATGTATTTCAGCAGGATTTATGGTTTTATCAGCAAACAATATATGCACCACAGCCAGAAACTTCTCTTTCGCTACAGTGCTTCGATTCTTGCCACCTCCAGGGAACTGGCTCAAATTGCCGTCAACATGGGCGGAAAAAATCTTGAGATGATTGGTACCCCGCTGCCGAAGAAATACCTTGTTACCCCCCCTGCTCCACCTTCCCCTGCCCTTGAAAAAATTATCTTTGTCGGACGGCTTGCTCCTGAAAAAAATATCGGGCAGGTGCTTGATGCCGCCATCCATCTTCCCCATTTATCTTTTACCATTGTCGGAGACGGTCCCCTTAAAAAACAGGTGGAACAGCAGGCAGAGCAAACTCCCAACCTTAAATATGTGGGATGGCAGACAAGAGAGGCTCTTCTGCCCCTGTTGGATGAGCATGATATGCTGGTCCTCCCATCCCATGTGGAATCGTTCGGAACTGTTACCCTCGAAGCCATGTCCAGGGCAAAAAATGTTCTGATTTCACCCCATTGTGGTCTGCTCAACTGGCCGGAACTAAGCGATATCGTATTCACCATGCAACAAAACGAACCACTTCCATCGGCAATAAAAAGAATAACCTCCCTGCCCCCGGAATTGTCCAGACAAAAAGCCCTGTCCGGACGCAAGGCCGCAATAGCATTTAATCAGCGGAGCCTCAACCATTGGTTGGAAGTTCTCTGCCGACACATTGATGATAAGAGCTGAACATGGTTAGCCGGTCTCCGGATATTATCTTTTCCTTCCATGATCTCTGCCCGGAAACCATGCCTATGGCCCTGGAGCTGCTGACCCTGCTGGCCGAACACGGTAAAAAGGAAACTACCCTGTTGATTATTCCGGGACTTTTTAAGAACAGTGCTTCAATCGGGGAATTAAAAAAACTTCTCCGTAAATTTCCCGGAGCAAGACCGGCCGGACATGGATGGTCACATAAAACCGTCAGGAAAACAACTGTATATCATTATCTTCACAGCAAGTTGATTTCCCGTGATGTCGGCGAACATCTCTCCCGCTCTGAAGCGGAAATATACGAACTTATCAACTCCTGCCATGGATGGTTTGCCACCCATGACCTGCCTGAACCGGAGCTCTATGTCCCTCCGGCCTGGGCCATGGGTAAAATCAGCCGCAATACCATAGATACCCTGCCCTTTCGTTATTACGAATATCAATCCGGTATCTACGACCGTAAATTAAAACGATTCCAATATATACCTGTAATCGGTTTTGAAGCCGATACCAGGGCAAGACAGGCAGCTCTCATTATCTGGAACTATTTTAATATAAAAATCAGTAAATATGCAGGCTCACTGCGGGTGGCAATTCACCCCTTTGATCTTGAGCTTAAACTTGGCAGTGATTTGAAAGAATTGATCAGAGCTTAAAACAGAGGTTATAAAAAAGAGGATAAAAACGATCTGAGTTAACCCAAACCCTTTTATTGTTATGATCGTTTAATGCCTTTAATGTGAATATTTATACCTTGACAATCTTCGCAGAAGTGCTTAATAGTAATAATTATTAATTTTGAACTGGTCTCATAAGTACAAAATGAGTTCTTATTATTTGATAAACATCTAAACTAGAAGGGGTATAATCATGCCTGAATTTATCCAGAAAGTTATCGTAACGAAAATTATTTTGACCGTTGCAATTATCATTGTTGTCGGACTTGGTTGCAACACAATATCAGCACAAGCACATTGCCAGCTTCCATGTGGAATTTTTGATGATCATGCACGGGGTACAGGCAATGCTTGAGGACACTGTTACCATCTAAAAGTCAGCCGGTTTGATTGTCATGCTCACAGACAAAACTGACCCAAGGTCACGAAATCAACTGATCCGCTGAGTTATGACCAAAGAGTATCATGCCCAGAATATTATTACCGCCACCAATGACTACTTTCTGGCACAGCGGATTAAGTCCAGCCAGAAAGATTACAAAGAACGATTAGTAAAACACCATGAGGTAATGATCGCTGCCATGAAGGCAAAACAAAACACTGACCAGAAATATGCCTAAAAACTAAGAAAAACCATTGAAGCTCTGTCTACATACTACCCGGCACATAATCATTAATTTAACATAGTGAAGGAATGGAGGCATATAATGAATGGACTGGCAAATCAAACATGTGTTCCATGCAGGATTGGTGTTCCCCCTTTAAAGGGGGAAGAACTTAAAATATTTCTTGAGAAATTGAGAAATAATTGGAGCCTCGTCGAAGAACATCATCTGGAAAAAGAATATCCGTTTAATGATTTTCGAGAAGCACTTAACTTTACGATTAAAATTGGAGAGCTTGCAGAACAGCAAGGTCACCATCCCGATATTTATCTATCATGGGGAAAAGTGAGATTAACGGTTTGGACCCATAAAATAAACGGGTTAACAGAAAGCGATTTTGTCTTTGCGGCTAAAGCTGATCAGGAACTTTAGAAAAATAATGTGTAACTATTCAGAAGTACCTCTCCTGGTTCCACCGCTCTGCGGTGGGACGGTGCCCTTATCAGAAGACAGAAGACAGAGTAACCAGATATTTATCCTCTATCCTCTGTCTTGTTTGCCCTTTGCCGCATAAGCGGTGGGACCAGGAGTGGACCCGACACTCACCGATCATTGAAAGGCAATATTGAATAAACTGGTGAGTGCCGGATAAATCTCAACCATTCCTGATTTGTTTACCGTTAATCAAAGTTATCTGGTCATTAATTGTCCAGAGGTCATAGATGTAACCGATGAGAAAAACACCACCGGTACAGAGGTAGAGAATGCCGGTGAGCCATTTGCCCATATACATCCGGTGTACTCCGAATATACCAAGGAAAACGAGAAGAATCCAGGCAACCGTGTAATCAACCGGCCCTGGAGTATAGCGGATATCAGCATCACGATCCATACCGGGAATCAGGAAGAGATCAACAATCCAGCCAATAAAAAGCAGACCAAGGGTGAAAAAATATATGGTCCCGGAGATGGGTCTGCCGTAATAGAATCTATGTCCCCCAAGAAAACCGAATATCCAGAGAATATAACCTATAACAAGGCTGTGGGTGTTTCTTTCTTCCATGGTAATACTCCTGATATTTTCTTCTTCAACCGCTCAATCCGGATCAGACAATTTTTAATATAATGACCGTCGATCTCTTTTCTGTCAAGCATATCACCGATAACCTGTTTACCCCTTTTTAAGATATCCCCCTCCCTAACCAGGTTGTTACCGATAACAAGAATATCAACCCCGGCAAGTACTGCCCTTCGCACGGCCTCATCAAAACCCCATTTATCGGTAATTGCCCGCATCTGCAGATCATCACTGATAACCACCTCTGAAAAGCCGCTTTTTCTCCGGAGCAGACCGTTAACAATCTCAGGTGAAAGGGTAGCAGGAAGCCCGGTCCCATCAAGGTGGAGGTTGACCAGATGGGCGGTCATCACTGCGTCTGCCATCCCATCCCCAATCAGGCGTAAAAATGGAGTGAGCTCATCTCTCTG
>CAZHPX010000030.1:0-9335 GCA_964534785.1 uncultured Desulfobulbaceae bacterium
TGTCCGATACATTAAAATAAGGCACTTCTGAACAGTTACAGTCCGATGACTGTGCAGCTTTTTTAAACCTTTATGTTCAATATATAAAATGATTCACCTTGATAAAAAATGCATTATTGCAGAGATGCATTCCAGCACCGGAGAGGATGCCCTGAAAGAGATGGTTGCCACTGTCCACCAGGTTTATCCGCAGATAGATGTGACTGCAGCATTGACAGTCTTTATGGAAAGGGAACAGATTGGCTCCACTGGAATTGGTAATGGTGCAGCCATGCCCCACGGGATGGTACCAAATTTGGATATACCGATTCTCTGTTTTGGTCGATCTAAAAAAGGCATCAGTTTTGATGCTGTAGATAACCAGCCGGTTTACCTCTTTGCAGGACTGTTTTTTCCTGCTATCATTAACTATGAATATCTGAAAATACTGGCTTGGACCAGCCAGTTCTTCAGAAATAAAGCCAATCGAATTTTTCTCATGGAAACCAGGAACAGGGACGAAATTTTTGAATTTTTAAAAGCGGGCGGGGTTCAAACAGAACAACAGGAGAAACAATAGAAAAGATATTTTATCGTTTCTCCTGTTGTTTTCAAATCAACTACGAATCATATCGGCAATCTGAAACGCCATTTCCAGTGACTGCTCGGCATTCAGACGGGGATCACAGGTGGTCAGGTAATTATCAGCGAGCTGGACATCGGATAATTCACGGGCACCGCCCGTACACTCGGTGACATTGTCTCCGGTCAACTCGAAATGAACTCCGCCGGGGATTGTTCCTTCAACCCAATGCAGTTCAAAAAAACATTGCAGCTCAGAAAGAATATCATCAAAACTTCTTGTTTTATGGCCTGTCTCGGCTTTGCGGATATTCGCATGCATGGGGTCACAACTCCAGACCACGCTCAATCCTGATCTTTTCACTGCCCGAATCAAAGGCGGCAGGTATTTATCAATTTCCTTTGCCCCGAACCTGGCAATAATGGTCATGCGGCCAGGCTCGTTATCCGGATTAAGCCGCTCAATAATCCTAAGAATATCGTCAGTATCATGTTTGGGTCCGACCTTCATTCCCAGAGGATTCAAAACTCCCCGCAAAAACTCAATATGGGCACCATCAATCTGTCTGGTTCGATCACCAATCCACAGCATATGGGCGGAACAATCATAAAAACCACCAGTGGTTGAATCTTCTCTGGTTAATGCCTCTTCATAACCCAGCAGCAATGCCTCGTGGGATGTAAAAAACTGAGCCTGTTTCAGTTGCGGCGTATCTGTGGGGATACCAATGGTTTCCATGAAGTTGAGGGCCTGGCTGATCTGTTTGGCAAGTCGTTCGTAAGAACGCCCCATGGGCGACTGCTTAACAAATTCCTGGTTCCATGCCTGGACTCTGCTTAAAGAGCCAAATCCGCCTTTGGTAAAAGCCCGCAACAGGTTCAGGGTGGCAGCAGACAGGTTATAGCCCTGAAGAAGTCGTTGCGGATCCGGAATCCTGGCCTCAAGAGTTGGTTCAATGGCGTTGGCCATGTCGCCACGATAGCTGGGAATTTCCACCCCACCCACTATCTCCGTATCACTGGAGCGGGGCTTGGCATACTGACCGGCAATTCGTCCCACCTTGACCACCGGTTTACCACCGGCATAGGTCAGGATAACTGCCATCTGCAGTAAAACCTTTAATTTTTCTCGTATAGCAGGAGCTGTACAGCGGGAAAACTCTTCTGAACAGTCACCGCCCTGGAGAAGAAAAGCCTCTCCTATGGCAGCTTTGGCTAACTGTTCTTTAAGGTCGCGAATCTCACCGGCAAAAACCAGCGGCGGTAAGGAGGAAATCGTTGCCAGCACTTCACCTAATTTATCCTTGTCAGGCCAGTTTGGCTGTTGCAGGGCTGGATAATTTTTCCAGCTCGACTTTGTCCATGTAGATGTTGAATTCATATTTTACCTGTTCAAAACACAAATAGTAGCTTGCGGAAACAAGGCCCCTACAGCTCAAGCCATGATTCAGAAAAAACTGTCTGTCCTGATAATACCCTGTAGGTTTTGTAATGCTCAAGAGCTGTTCCTTCAAGTTTTGACGAATCAGGATCATCACCGTCCATCATGCCATGAACAAGGTCAATCAGTTCCTGCCGTTCACCTTTACAGATAGCCATTAGTTCTGAGTCGTAAGAGTTGATAATGGCAGTGGTCAGCCCATATTTCATCAACATTATCATATAAGTACGATCCAGATACTTGCGAAGATGATCCGCAACCCCGTTGGATACATTGGAAAGACCAACCGTAGAGCCAGCCCCGGGGGCAATATCGGGAAGCATCATCATAAACTCTAACCCGGAGGAAATTTGATCAGCTCCCAGAGTTATGGGGGTGCCAATTGGGTCAAAAAGGATTTTTTCATTGGTAATGCCGGCCTCATTTAAGGCCATCATCAGATCGACAGACATGGCAGCCCGTTCATTTGAATCCCGCGGCATACCATCTGGTCCCCAGAGCAGGGCAATAACATCGCATTTGCATTCTGCGGCAACCGGAATAAGAGTTTCCATCCTTTCCGGCTGGGCGGAAATGGAATTCATAATTGCCTGTTCCTTATTCTTCACCACCTTGAATCCGGCAATCATGGCATCGGTATTGGTGGTGTCCAGGCAGAGAGGCGTGTCAACCGCCTCTTCCACAGTCTTAACCGTCCATGGCATCAATTCGGTACCGTCTTTTCTGGCCGGACCGATATTCAGATCGAGATAAGAAGCACCGGCTGCGGCTTCCTCTTTGGCCATTTCCTGAACAGGCCCGGGAATCCGTTCTTTCATGGCATTGCCACTGCGGGTTCCCATTATATTGATACTCTCTGCAATCCCTTTAACTGTTAATGCCATTTGCCCCTCCTATTTTAAAATTATCTGTAGTCACACCTGTATCTGTTTATCCCCTCCATGAACATTTTCATAAATAACAGGTGAAAACAATTCATTGAATCGACAGGTGAGAAATTATTTTTAAAGTTTACCCTGTACCCTGAAAATAGGGTATTTAATCGTTTTGTAACAAGTTTGTCAATCTACAATTTTTCATAATTCCATAGATCACCCCATGCAAATCATTTTATAGAGAAATCCTAACCAATCGCTAACAATATTATCCTATATTTCATATCATGCATAATAGGGCTGAATATTACCTGAATCCTGCACGCCGATATGAGAAAAATAAAAATATATATAGAAAAGACAGTATGTTATGTGTAAACATGCCGGCAAAGCATCTCTGGCAAAATTGACAATTACAGGATTTAGGTATTATGTATTATATAAATGAGTCAGAACAGACATAGCTGCTATATCATCAATTCTCAACCATACAGGATAGTTATGATTCCCCGCAATCACCGGTGCGGGTGATGCCATCCGGGCAGGGAAAATTTTGATTTGCCGCCCAGACACAAAATACAAAAAATCAGGAAAATCTTTATTCCAAAAATCTTATAATTTATCTCAAGACAGGAAAAACTATGTCCATCAATTGGCAGAACCCCTATGGAAAAAACTCCGGAACCTGGCACAAGGGCTGTCTTCATGTTCATTGTTCACCGGCAAGCCCATGTGCCTCAATTTCCATGCAGGCACTTTTAAATGGATATCTGGAAAGAAATTACGATTTTCTCTCTATATCTGACCATCTCGCTGTCACTGTTCCCGACGATGCCAGCCTGAGCCTGATACCTGGAACAGAATGGAACTCCAGAACCGGTCAGGTTGCCAGTCATTCTGTAACAAGATATGATCATATCGGAATTTACGGAATTGACCCTGCAGGAATTGAAACTTACCTGCCTCATAAGAGCATTGACAAGGTTATGAACTGCCCTGATAATGGTGTCCTCAAAATTGCCAACCACCCCAACTGGCTCATTGAAGAACATCATCGCTTAGAGACTCTCCTTCGTTTCGGCCGGGCCTTTGACGGTATTGAAATATATAACTACACCCTGGAATTTGACGATGGCCTGGCGGACGCCACCTGGAAATGGGACCGTCTTCTTTCCATGGGATTTCCCTTGTTGGGGTTTGCCGGTGATGACTCCCATAAACAAGATGATATTGGTTATGCCTGGATCATGGTTCGTTCCTGCAACAACACTCCCAAATCCATTTTCAAAGCCATTGGAGAGGGAAATTTCTACTGCTCAACCGGCATTGCAATCACGGAACTGACAAGGGCGGGCGATCTGGTATCCATCAGCTTGAAAGAAAAAGCCAACATCAGGGTGATAGGCAGCCGGGGCAGGGTATTGGCAACTCACACCGGTCATGAATTTACATGGAATTTCAACTCAACAGCCACTGATTATATTCGTTTCCATATCCAGAACATCTCATGGCAACAGGCATGGAGCCAACCTTTTTTTTATGAGTCACCAGTGTAGATGTCTGTATGACAGCCCTCGTGAATTTTAGTAGGTGTTTATTATCGTACCCACAGGACGATACGGAAAAATTGGAAAATATCCAGGCCTTGAGTTATCAGTTACCATCAGCAAACAACAGAATGTGTACTTCTTGTCGTCGATACAGGGGGGCAGGCTTAACTAACCTGCTGTAGTACTTGGGAGGCGTTACGAAATAAACATTATGCATCTTTGCTTCAGGTCATCCAAATCTAACCCAAATCAGAGCACCTAAACGCAATGTTTATTCCATAACAACTCCTTACGCAGTAAAAACAGTAACGCTGTTGAGCTTTTTGATAATTTAGAGTTCAGGGGAGAAAAAAAGAAAGAGGGAAAAAACTAAACATTCACAGAGCACCTATCCGTGAATGTTTAGTTTTGTATTTAAGGTGTTTTTTTCGTACTGACTGCTGTATCAGGATTTCTTATGAGATATAGCCATGAATTCATCTACTTTACCGGTGTTTTTGGTAAGGTAAGTAACCAGCACCAAAGATAAAACAGCAGCAGGAACACTGTAAAGAGCCGGATTTACCAGTACTGGAAGACCCATTACTGCATCCACACCAAAGAATCTGGCAAAGGTAAATAATAGTGAACTTACAAGCCCGACAAGCATTCCGGCAATGATTCCCTGCTTTGTCAGCCTTTTCCACCACAGGGTAAAAATTAATGCCGGGGCAAAAGTACTGGCTGCTATACCAAAACACATCCCCACCAGCATACCGACATTGGCATCTTTCAGCCATACAGCCATGACAATCGCCAGACCTGCCAAGACGCCTGCACCAATTTTGGCAAAGATCAACTGCTCTCTGTCATTACTTTTCGGTCTGATTATCCCGGCATAGAGATCATGTGCCAGGCTTGTGGTGGCGGAGATCAGTAAACCCGCAGATGTGCTTAACATGGCCGCCAATGCCCCGGCTGCGATAACTCCGAGAAAGATTTCACCGCCTAATAATTTACCCAACATGGGCACGGCCATGTTGGTCGCCATACCTCGTTGACCTTCATCTAAAAGCTGTATCATGGTAGGATATAACAGATGCATCGCCGCAAGACCAACAAGCAGTACCATGGCATAAAAAGTCGCCAGACCCCAGATGGTAAGTTCGGTGCTTTTTTGAGCTGCTTTTGAATCCTGGACAGTATAAAAACGAATCAGGATATGCGGCAGGCCCAGTACACCAAGAAATAAACCTAAAACCAGACTCATCTGGTTCATCATGTCCCGCAAGGCAACCCCAGGGGTCAGGGCAGTGGCGGCATCAGACATCGCTTCGCGGGTGAGGGTAATTAAGGGACCCGCATCTGTCACGCCCTGTTCTTTCATAATGGCAGCAGCTTCCGAAACAGCAATCTGGGGCGGAACCATGTCATGACTGGCATCAATAATGTTCAGCGGGTTGCCGTTAAAATATGAAATACTGGCTACTACCAACAGGGCAGCCATAGCAGTCCACAACAATATGCCCTGGATAGCCTGGTTAAAAGTAGTACCACGCATGCCGCCCAGAATCACAAACAAAGCCATTAAGGTACCGGTTACGATAACCGTTGGTAAAAAGCTCCAGCCGAGCAGGAGTTTGAAAAGATGTCCGGCACCCACTATTTGAGGTACCAGATACAGGGTGCAAAGAACAATAGTACTGATCATGGCCAGTATTTTAATAGTCCGTCCCTCAAAGCGTGCTACCAGTGCATCGGCAATGGTGAACTTTCCTGCACTTTTAAGAGGACCTGCAGCTACCAGCAAGACAGTGATCCAGGCTCCAAAAAAGCCCAGTGCTATCCACCAGCCGTCAATGCCGCCCAAGGCTATTGCCCCGGCAACTCCCAGAAAACTGGCAGCACTGCTGTAATCTCCAAGCATTGCCAGCCCGTTGACTCTCCATGGTATTTTACCTCCAGCCACATAAAAAGACGCTGTGGTGCGAGTATGCCTTCGATTTGAATAGCTAATGTAGATTGTCAAAGCTACACTTAATGCTACGATTAATAATGCTATCGGATTTTCCATTATTTTTTTGCTCCTTATTCCCGGAAAACTTAAGAAGATATATCAGATAACCTGCTTGTTCTTTGAGTGATTTGACTTCAACGCAGGCAGGAGAGATGATATCTTTATATGTATGTGTTGGTTAAATTCCGTTTCCTTAACCCTGTCTGGCAAGATATATTCTGGTTATGATTACTCCGCTGAGTATCATTCCCCAGCCAGCCCAGATAGCCAGCGGTAAGCCAGCAACAACAGTAGCAGCAATATCCTTCATAGGGGCAGATGTAAGTAATACAGCACCAAAATAGATGATTGCAAATACAGCAAAAAGTTTAAAAGAAAATTTAAATTTCTGGTTAAAAATCTCTGGTTCAAAAACCGGCAGGATATCGTCTTCCTCATCAATTTTCTGTACACCGGGCAATAAAGACAGCATATCAGAAATGTCCACTGCACCTTTTTTCAGTATTAATACCGGGCAGCGTGAGCCTTCAGATACTGCTTGAGCCACACTGCCAAAGTATAATTTCTCCATCCCTTTTCTACCCGAATCACCAGTGATAATCAAATCCACTGTGTTGTTTTCAGCTATTCTTAAAATGCAGGCAGTGATTCTTCCCTTTTCGAGCCTGGTCTCAATATTGACCCCATGTTTCTGCCCATATCGTGCCACCAGCTCCAAGGGCCTGTCAGTTGCAGGCGTATGTTCCAATCCCTTGAGTGTTGCCTCTTCCATGTTCTCTGCCTTGAGCAAGGGAATGTTTTCCTCTACCCGTATGGCAATAACCTGAGAACCGTATTGAGCTGCCATTTCTATTGCTCTTTTTGCAGCTTCCAGTGATGTGCTGTAGCCATCCACAGCTACTAATATTTTTTTATACAAAATTATTTTCCTCCTTTTATATAAATGAATGGGGGGCAATATAAAAAAAGTAACATCGTCTAAACGGTTAGTTGCAAAGTTATAAGTGTGTTCTTGAATATATGCCGGGGTCAGGCTTGACAAATGGGCATTTCAAACAGTCTCTTAATTTGCCATAGACGAACGGATCGAGCCTGATCTGTAACAATGCATCCCCGCGATCGCCCAGGCAGTGCTTATTAACCAGGGGGATTGGAAGCTTCACAACAACACGCCCGGTGAGATGACCACTGAAACTACACACTGCTTGATGATTCCAGCCCTTATCGGCTTGTTGCGGATATAGCGGACAAGCTGGAGAAGATAACTGTCAGCGTCAATAAGGACAGTCTGATAGTGCTCTTGAAACAGGCTGCCCGTTTTTTATTGAGTTGTATTAATACGGCGAGCGTAGTGGAAACTCGGATTCCGATTATTTTTTTATAATTGAGAAATAATTTTGATGCAATGTTTAATTGAGCCAATTTGGCTCAATAGTGTTTATAGCTCATAGCAGGCAAATTGATGCTGGTTGTGATGCTGTCTTACCGGCCTTGTTTTAGGGACAACTCCTTAGTTTGGGATAGACAAGGCAGGGGTGCAAAATCATTCCTGATTACCACCGATCCTCAGCTAAATTTAAAATTAGCCGTGGCAACGAGAAAAGTGTTACTTAGCGTTGTTCTTGAACATCGTAACTGCTTGCCGGGTGAGAGCCAAAATGTTTTTTCGATTACCTGAGCCTGGGTGGTAATCAGGAAATCATTGATGAGTGCAGTAAGGCCTCGGCGGTGAGCTTGCCCTTGTAGATAATGTATGCCGGTCCCTTGAGGAAAACATTATCTGCACCTGGCGGATCGTTCCGTAAATTAAATGAGATGGTTAAACAATCATTTCCCGAGGTTGTCATTTCCACAGGTGAGTTGTCTCTGCTCATAAGCGACAAGATCAGGGCGGCTGCCACTGCTCCTGTCCCGCAGGCCAGGGTTTCTGCTTCCACGCCCCGCTCATAGGTTCGCACCTTAAAACCTCCATCCTGTTCACCGACAAAGTTGACATTGGTTCCTGCCGGTTTGAATTCGTCATGGTGGCGGAGCAGGCTGCCTGATTGCTGGACATCAACCTGTTCGATATTATCAACGAGGATAACCGCATGGGGAACCCCTGTGTCAACTGAATGGATGGTAAACGATTGCCCGTCTGCCTCAATGCTCTGGTGGAGTTTGAAATCCCTGGGCCTGGTCATTTTTACCGAGACATTGGTGTCGGAGACATTGGCCTCAATAATTCCGGCAATGGTCTCAAAACTCATTCGGGCCGGAGCAATCCCTTGCAGATAGGCAAAACGGGCTGCACAACGGGCCCCGTTACCGCACATCTCTGCCCTTGAGCCATCACCATTGAAGAACTGCCAGCGGAAGTCGGCAACTTCCGAAGCCTCAATGAGAATCAAACCGTCGGCACCAACCGAGAGTTTTCGTCGGCATACCAGACGGGCAAACTCACTCATACCTTCGAGATGGATAACGGGTTTGCGGTGGTCAATGATAATAAAATCATTGCCGGTACCACTCATTTTAACAAAATTTATGGGGAATTGGGCAGGTTTCATGGGAGTTCAACCATGTTTTCATGACGCATCAGATCATCGTAATCTTCCCGCCGGCGAATAAGATGAACATTCTCACCGCTGACCAGTACCTCAGCAACCCGTGGTCTGGAATTATAATTGGATGACATGGTGAACCCGTAGGCACCGCTGCTCATGATGGCGAGCAAATCCCCCCGTTCCACTTCAGGTAACTCCCGATCTCTTGCCATGAAGTCGCCGGTTTCACAGACAGGCCCGACAATATCAACTTTCAGTTTATTCCTACCGTGGTCTTTTACCGGGATAATCTCATGATAGGCCCCGTACAGAGATGGTCTGATCAAATCATTCATGGCTGCATCGACAATAACAAACCGTTTTTCT
>CAZHPX010000031.1:0-9253 GCA_964534785.1 uncultured Desulfobulbaceae bacterium
TATGTATAGCTGATCGGCCTGCTTACCTCCATAAGAAGCACTGCCAAACATTTACAATGCAGTGGTTTTGATAGTTCTTTAACATAAGCCGAATATTTACGTTTTTAAAATCTTTCCTGAATCTGTGAGCATTCACCTATGGCTGCAGATGGAAGTGATCAAGGCTGACAACTTGAACCCCGCCTCTGCAGATCCAAAACCTTCAGGGACACCAGGTAATAAAAGCCCAGATTGGCGGTTTAGAGCGATTGACAGTCACAGTACCATCATTATTAATGACAGTAATGGAGCTGATGTAATCAATCAGTATTTTCCTTTCATCTTCACTTAATTCTTTAAACATCCAGATATAACTGTTCAGAACTTCCTCGTGATCAGGATAATGCAGCTCTTTTTCCAAGGTAATATAGTTGACTGTGGGAAGAAAACCCATCTCAAAAAGGATGTTTACAGTATAGATAAAGTCAGGTCCGCTTTCCAGAGGGCGGCCTATGGCAGCAAAGGCATCAGGATCCATGGGGCCGTGCTTTACCCGGTCAGTGATGACAACCAGTTCACGGGCATGGGTGGAAAGTTTTTTTAAGGCTTTTTTTAAATTATTAACAGCAAGGGAACGAGAGGAAATAGCCACGGTATGGACGGGGATTTCTTTTTTTTGCCAGTCATCTTCCCAGGAGGCATGGTATGTTTTGATATTTTTTTTTCCTTTGGCTTTTTGCCTGAGAATAGCAAGCATGTTTTTTGAAAAATCAAGGCAGCTCAGTTTGTTGACTTTCCCTGATAGAGGAAGGGCAAGGGTACCGGGACCGCAACCGACATCAAGAACAGACCAGGATGGCTGTGGTTTTAACAGTTTTAAAAACTTTTCAATATAAATCGAACTGGCTGTTCGCTTTGCAAATGAAGCTGCTTTTTCATCCCAGTCAGAGGCTGTTTTTGTGCTCCAGGTCTTCTTTTTTTTTGCCTGATACCATAACTGATTCCAGTCAGGTACAGCATTGTTGGCGGCGGTCATGAGCGGATTGAACCCTCCGGTTGTAATTGATACTTCATGGGTTTTAAGTGAACGAAATACCCTGCAGATAAAAAAATAATCCTGAAGGCAAGAACTATTATCACCGAAACATTGATTTTCCAATACGACAAATTGTTTGACAGAGTTGTTGATTATGATTAAAATACATGGCTCTGGTAATGTATAAGGTGCGGGATGTCAACAGTACTCTTTACCACCTTAAAAAAAAGTAACTATTCAGCTGCACTTAATCTGGGCACGATCAGGCTGTCTTACATAACATAAGTATGCTGTGCCAGCCTGCTTGCACCCATATAAAGCACATCTGAACAGTTACAGTACGCTGGTTTGGGTCGTTTTTGGACGGTCGCTGAATAGTTACAAAAAAAAACAAACCTGCAGTGACTTGAGGGAATATATGCGAATAAACCTGGTTTATTCTACTCCCGTTCCTGTAAAACCTGTAAAAGATTAACATGGACATCCATTTCAGCCCCTGGATTATCCATGTCATTTCCTGCACTCTTCAACAAATAAAAGGATTACATAATGAGTAAAAGAACATTTCAGCCAAGTAATATTAAACGCAAACGAACCCATGGTTTTCGTACCCGTATGAGTACCAAGACAGGTCAGGCTATTATTAAACGACGACGGGCCAAGGGTCGTAAACAGTTGTCCGCCTGATCCCATGAAGCAATATGGACTCACAAAGGACTGTCTGCTGCGTAAAAAAAGGGAGTTTGATTGCGTATACCGCCTGGGAGAACGGCTGTACGGGCAAGGGTTTTCCCTTATATTTACAGCCAATAATTTTGGGCGCAGCCGTTTGGGCATCAGTATGAAAAAAAAAAACGGCAATGCTGTCCAGAGAAACAGGATAAAACGGATTATACGAGAAACCTTTCGACTCCATCAACATCAGTTTCCTGGATGCAGTGATATTGTAATAACTGTTCGTCCCGGTTTTTCTTTCCGCTCGCCTGCTGAAGTTCTATCTGCAGTAACTGGTCTTATGCGGAGGTACGGGGCTGATGTGTAAGGCTTGTCAATTTACAAGGCCGTCGGATTGTGAAGAAAAGTCTGGTCTGAATACATTCTTGAGTGGTTTGTTCATTTCACTTGTCCGTGTATATCAGTATCTAATCTCTCCACTTTTGCCGCCCACCTGTCGTTATGTTCCAACCTGCTCCCAGTATACGATTGAGGCCCTTGGCCGCCACGGTATCTGCCGGGGCATGTTTATGGCCTTCCTGCGTATACTCCGCTGTCATCCCTTTGCCCGGGGCGGATATGACCCCGTAAAGTAACCTGTTTGAATTAAACAAATAGTGCCAAACATTTACAGGTTATGAGTATAGTAAATATTGCATCATAAGACGCAATATTTACGACAGGTAACAGCCTGTTTTACTTTTTTATCAAATTTCAAGCATATTAGTTTCCCGGTTCGAGGTACCAAAAATAATGGATATGTATAAAGCCTTTCTGGCCATTGTCCTGTCGTTTATAATTCTATTTGGTTATCAGTTTTTCTTTGTTCCACCTGTCGTCCAGCAACAGGTGGAACCACAGGCTCCTGGTCACCCAGCTCCCGGCGAAGTTGTGCGGTCACCTGCCCCCTCCGTCCCGCAGTCACAAGCCCAACCAGATGGCCTGGTGATCCCTGAAGATCCGACGGCCCGTGACATTATAGTAGAAACCCCTCTTTACTCTCTTATGATTGATGAACAGGGTGGCGGAATCAAACATTTCATTCTGAAAGAATACCGCACTGTAAACCATAAGGATGCCCCTTATATGGAACTGATTACAGAGCCAATAGCTGACAATTTACCAATGCGATTCTCCCTCGATAACGCTGCAGGCTCTGAAGTGCCGCTTTTCAGGGCAGACAGGGAGTCTATAACTGTTCACGAGGGACAGGGGCAGGAAATGCTGACCATGACCGCTGTTTTACCTGGTGGTCTTGAGATTATCAGAAGCATGGTTTTTCATGCGGATACCTATCTGATAAGCATTAACTACCTGGTAATAAACAGAGGAGACAGTCAGGCACAAATTGCTCCGGCCATGACTCTGACCGGCTCTCCTTTTCCCGAAGATAGAACCAACCCCATGGCTGTGGGGTTATTTGTCGGTGCATCTGCCTATATAAACAATGAACTTTTTCAAATAAAACCAAAAAGACTGGCCGATGGTCCTGATGTTCTTCAGGGGCAGGTTGACTGGGTTGGTTATGGAGATCGTTATTTTATCAAAGCCGTGGTGCCATTAAACCAGGGGCCGCATGTTGTTACCATCTCCGGTAAAGATGAGCAGATAATAAACACTGTTATAGCTGAGGGGGTTGTTGCCCTTGCCCCCGGGGCAATGACTGAATATAACTACAAGATGTATTTTGGACCCAAAAAGTTCAACATTCTTGAGGAAGTTGGTCACAACCTGTCAAGGGCTGTCAACTTTGGCTGGTTTGATATAATCGCTAAACCAATGCACTGGATGCTCAATGTTTTTTATGCCGTTTTTGCTAACTACGGAATAGCTATTATCCTGGTAACTGTCCTTGTTAAACTCCTGTTCTGGTCAATTACCCAGAAAGGCTTGAAGTCTATGAAGAACATGCAGAAACTTCAGCCAAAGGTTGCAAAGTTAAGGGAAAAATATAAGGGCGATCCCACCAAAATGAATCAGGAAATGATGGCCATGTACAAAACCTACAAGGTCAATCCTTTAGGTGGATGTCTGCCCATGCTGATTCAAATTCCCGTTTTCTTCGCTCTGTACAAGGTGTTGTTAACAGCCATTGAGCTTCGGCATGCACCATTTATGTTATGGATAAATGATCTTGCCGCCCCTGACCGTTTGATGATAGGATTTGAAATTCCGTATCTGATGGGTATTCCGGTCTTGACCTTACTGATGGGTGCGTCGATGTATTTCCAGATGAAACTGACACCGACCACTGCCGATCCTCTTCAGGCAAAGATTATGCAGTATATGCCGGTTCTCTTTACCTTCCTGTTTCTTAACTTTGCTTCAGGTCTGGTATTGTACTGGTTTGTAAACAACCTGCTCTCCATCCTTCAGCAACAACTTATAAATCGTAAATATGCCTGAAGCTTACGGGCCTCACGGTATGCACACAAAACAAATTAAACTTATCTCACCCCCTTGCACAAAATATGAGAGCGAGATAATCTGGATATATATTTTATGAATAAAATCAAAGATTTTTATGGAAAAGATATAACGACAGTCATGCGGGATGCCTGTCTGTCGTTTGATGTTTCACAGGAAGAGCTTGAGATTGAAGTGCTTGAAACCGGTTCGCCGGGTATTTTTGGTTTATGTAAAAAAAAGGCCCGCATTCGTGCTCAGCTCAAAAAATCATCTTCTAATGATTTGTCAAATGACAGTAAACCAGCAGCGTTGGAAAAAAAAGATGAAAAGCATCCTCGTCCTGCACGAAAAACAAAAAAAACAAAAGAAAAGGAAAATAAACAAGCTGATAAGCAGAAATCCACAGTTACAGAGCTGTCTGAAAAAAAGATGAATGCTGAACAAAACGGGCAGACCGGGGAAGCAGGTAGAAAAAAATCTTCTCCAAACCAACAGAAACAACACCCTGAAGAACCGGTACTGCCTCCTTCGGATAAAGTTCTTGCTTCTCTGCAAGAGGATATCAGCCGTCTTTTTGTTTTAACAGGTTATCCAATGCAGGTAAGAGTAACAGTTGAAGAGGATGCCCTCCAGTGCCATTTAAGCGGGGAGCATGAGGAACCGCTCATTGGAGATGATGGGCGGATCCTTAACACTCTCCAATACCTGTTACGAAAGATGATGAGCAGAAGGCTTCCTGAGAGAATGTTGTTAACCCTTGATGTCGGTAATTTCAGGCAGCGTCGCTTAGAGGAACTGAAAGGAAAAGCTCTGCAAATGGCTGTCGAGGTCAGAGAAACAGGGAAGACACTTATGATTCCTGCTCTTAACCCGGCCGAAAGACGGGAAATTCATATTATTCTCAGGGGTGACAAGGCGATTCGCAGCCGATCAGTTGGGGATGGCTTGTTCAAGAAGGTGCTTATCTATAAACCTGCCAAATCAGCAGGCAGGTCCTCTTCCCGCAGACAAAAACCTGAATCCGTGACGAAAAAGCATTGAAAATTGTTAGAACCACATTATTTATCAATATTAATATCGATTAGAAACGTGGCTTATATATTAACCCGGACATAATAACATTTCGCCCTTCGAAACGTTCACGGATTCAGGAAAAAGATAGAACCTGAATCCTGCACGCCTGGTCGCTATAACAGTAAAGCGGTGTCACCACCCATGCGGACAAGCGTGAGAGTGCAGATAGCGTAGACTTCGAAGATGAGGATACCCATGTGATGACTTACGATGAAAAAGACCGTCAAAATGGCCAGTCCACAGAAAACTGATACCATTGGAGCCATTGCCACTCCGCCGGGGATTGGCTCCATTGGTATTATCCGTATCTCCGGACCTGATGCTTTTGCTGTTCTTCAACGACTATTCAGACCGCACGCCAATCTTGTTCACACAGAACTTAAGAGCCATAAACTTTATTACGGTACTATTGTAGACCGTAACGAGCTGATTATTGACGAAATTCTGGCAGTATTCATGCGGGCCCCACTAACATACACAAGAGAAGATGTAGTGGAGCTGCACAGCCATGGAACCTGTCTAATTTTACAGGCAATTTTAAGCGAGGTGTTTGCTGCCGGAGTCCGCCCGGCTGAGCCTGGTGAGTTCACCAAGAGGGCTTTTCTTGCCGGCCGCATTGATCTTACCAGGGCAGAGGCCGTAATCGACCTGTTACGGGCAAAAACCGATACAGGCGTATATCTTGCGGTTGCTCAAATGCAGGGTCGCCTGGAAGAGCAGGTTAACGGAGTGCGGAATGCATTAATAGAGATGCTGGCCGAGGTGGAAGTGGCCATAGATTTCCCTGATGATGAGGTGGAACTGCTTGATAGTCATAAATTTATCGCAAAGATTAAAGAAGATGTAATTGTTCCGGTTCATAATCTTCTTAAACTCTCAGACCAGGGACGGATTATCAGAGAAGGGGTTCAAGTGGTTATTGCCGGTCGTCCCAATGTAGGTAAATCCAGTCTCCTTAACGGGTTATTACAGGAAGAGCGAGCCTTGGTAGCCCGTGTCCCCGGGACAACCCGTGATACCATTGAGGAAATGATTTCAATACGGGGAGTTGCTGTTCATCTAATTGATACGGCCGGAATCCGTGAGCATGAAGATATGGTGGAGGGTCTGGGCATAGAGAGGGCCAGGGGGAAACTTGCCGGGGCAGACCTGGCTCTTTTTCTAATCGATGTTTCCTCCGGTATCACTGATCAGGATGAGGAACTATACAAGACCATCATGGATAAATCACATATCGTGGTCTTGAACAAAAAAGATCTGATTGAGGAGGAGGAACTGGCTGGCCTTATTAGAGAGTTTCCCGGCCAGGATGTAGTCTCGATTTCTGCCCGTAATCATGATGGGCTTGCCGAGCTGGAGGATGCCATTTACCGACATATAACCGGAGGAAGGGAACTGGAGGAACGGTTGCCATGTGCACCAAATCTCCGCCACAAGGCGATCCTTGCTGAAGTTCTTTACGCCGGGGAACGATTGGCTCAGGCTTTTGCGAATCGGACTTCACCCGATTTGCTGGCAGTTGAACTCCAGACAGCCCTTGACAGTCTAAGTGATATTGTCGGGTTAACAACTCCCGATGATGTATTGGACAGGATATTTTCTGAATTTTGTATTGGTAAGTAGTCCCGCACCCATCCCCTTATTTTTCTTTCCCGGCAGGTATGTTATTATCCCTGCTTTTCGTTTCTGCTGTAATTTTACTCTCTTTTGTCTTGTTTTCTTTTTCGGAAAATGCCTTGAATTCACCATCTATGGCAGCACCAGTCTCCACAGTCAGGTTTTCAGATTTCACGGTTCCCCTGATTGACGATGTGGCATGGGCATTAACCTGTCTGGCTTCAATATTCCCATCAATGGTGCCGTGACAGATAAGAACATCAAGCTTCATGTCCCCATTTACCTTGCCGGTTTCACTTATAATCAGATATTCTCCCTGAATATTACCTTCAACGGTTCCATCGATGCGAAATTTGCCTTTGAAGCGAATCTCACCGTCGATATGCATTCCCTGGGAAATAATAGATGAAATAGCAGCTTTGGAGAGTTTGCAACTTTCATGTGCATGCTTGTTTTTGTTGCGGAAAAATAACATAGCTCTTTATTGGTGGTTACAGGTTTAAGCCAAAAGATTGCAGTCCTCTAATGTGTTTTCCGGGCAGAAATAACATTGACTGCCTGGAGGTATTTCATGGGGTTAACGGTTTTTTTGTTTTTATGGATTTCATAATGAAGATGAGGCCCGGTTGAGCGACCTGTGTTACCAAGCAGACCTATAACCTGGCCACGGCTAACCTTGTCCCCCCGTTTCACTAATCGTTTTGAAAGATGAGCATACAGGGTTCTGTAGCCGTGTCCGTGGTCAATGACGATAAAATTCCCAAAACCTTTGCCTATGGCGGACGTTTTGACAACCCCGTTGCCAGTGACATATATATTGTCTCCGGTTCTTCCTCCAAAGTCAATACCACCGTGGAATGCCTTTGTCTTCTTAAAAGGATCGATACGGGGTCCGTATTTTGATGTTATCCTCATGGAGGCCAAGGGGCGGGACAGGGGGACATAGTTGAACAATTCCAAGTACCTGTCTGCTTTAAGGAGAAGTGCCTCGCTTATATCCTTATCCGGGGCGTCTTCAATGGCAATATAACGGCCACCGCTACGCTGCGGGTCTTCTTCAACTTCAATTACAACGCCAACCTCATGCATGACTTTTTTGATCATCGCACTACGTTCGTTAAGGCGGCTGATAGTGCTTGCCAGCATTTCAGTTTTTTCCTGCTGTAAATTCTTAACCTGCTCCTTGTAGCAGTTTAACTCTACCTGCCAGTCAGCCCGCTCATTTTTCAACCTGTCGGTTTTCTCCATTGTATTGGTCAGGGCAGCTATATGGTTCTGGAGAGCAAGATTATCGTTCTTGTAATGGTTAATGGAGAACAGGGCGGCGGCAGAGAAAAAGGTGATTATGATTACAGTCGATAAAAATGTATTAATGATGTTCTTTTCAGGTATGCACAGAGTACAACCTTTACCGGATTCACCGGTTATGATGATATGCAGCATTTTTTTACGCATTGGTTTTTCCATATTTATTGGATGTATTTGAAAAACAGGTGCTGGACGGTTTGGGGGTGTAAGGGTATAAGGCATGTCCTGCCTCTACCCTGGTACTGTCACCTGATCTTTATCGTCAGTTCTGAAAACTGACAGCAAACAACTGTTCAATGGCTGCCCGGCCTTCGTCATTCAAGTATCTTGTTCCAGAGCCGACAAAGGTATCCCAGGTTATTTTTGGAGTATCTTCCTGCCATGCACCATTTTCCCAGGTAAACCATTTATTCTCTTTCTGGTCAAAAACATGGAGGGGCCGGTTGAACAGCTTGGCCAACTCAACTGCCCAGCCGGTTCCGCCTTTCACGGAATTATCTCCCAGAATATTGCCGATAACAAAGACCTGATGCCCCTTGTTGACCATGTGAAAAATTATCTGCAGAACTCTGCGGATTTTTTCGGTTTCATAATAAGTACGACTCATCATCCTTGAGGCTATCTCCATGCTTATATCACCTCTTTGCAACTCTTCCTCTGACAGGGAAGTCGCATTTTTATCCCTGTTTAAGCGATGACCTTCAAATGTAAAAATAGTTTCATTAATTCCATATTGTTCCGCTGTTTCGCCAAAGACAGTTTCAGCCCCTTTTAATCCGCCATGGTACAGTGTACATCCGTCTGCTTTCATAATTAATCCTTTTATCAGGCAATAAGTGTTCGGCATCATACTGATTTAATGCTGATTTAACGCTGGTGCCCATAATTTGTAAAGTCTGGATCGCCTTTTAAGTTAATTTGACTCACCGGCACTTATCGGTTTGTCAGTTCTCGATTAAACTCATTTCAGTGGGTACTGATGAATCGGACAAAAAGTAAATCGTAACTCGAATTAAACATACTTAAAATAGCGGTTAAAGTAGTATTTTTCAAGTTTTTTGTTTATTTTCCCTGTTTTCATTATTTGCTGCATCTCTTAAACAGCGTGGCTACTAC
>CAZHPX010000032.1:0-9178 GCA_964534785.1 uncultured Desulfobulbaceae bacterium
GGCACCAATGGAAATGGATTGACGATGGGGAAATATCCAGCCATATCCCGAACCAAACAGCCTGGTGTTAAGGTGCCATTCCATTTTGACGGCTTGTCCTTTAACCTGACAGTTTATCCCAAATCCCATTTCACGAACAGGTATTTTTAAAAACCTGCGTATAGATGAGGTAGAACCATCGGCCCCGATCAGATGGTGATATTTTATTTCCCTGCGGGTACCCTGCCGGCCATCAACTATAACCGCATCACTGGTAATCTTACGAACAACCGTTCCTGTCTCAATGACCGCACCGGCTCTCTCTGCGTCTTTGGCCATTTTCTGCCCCAATGCTTTACGGTTTACCGTGGCTGCGATTGGTTTGTTTTGTGATATTTTGATTTTCTGCCAGGCAGAAAAAATATGCTGATCATGAAAAGCTCGTTCAATCAGGGAATCAGGGGCATGATGGAGAAGACCGTTCCAGGTGATACCGCCTGCACATACCTTCGGGCCGATGACGGGTTTTTTCTCAAGAATAAGGACACCCTTCCCGTTTTCGGCAAGTTTTTTTGCACATGCCAGACCTCCCGGACCTGCCCCGATAATGACCACTTCAGCAGCTCTGGTCATGGGCTGAAAATACCTGAAAATGGATTGCCCGGGTGTTTTTCAGGTTCCCGGCATTTTGGTTTGAATAAATTCACGGTGTCGGCAGGGCCTTGCGAAGCTGGTCAGCCTGAGAGTTTTTCACTGTCCGTTTGATCAGAATATCAATCGGTTCGACTGGTTTATTGTAATATTGACGGTTCCAGTCGTTTCTTGGGGCGATAACCGCACCTTCAATGGAGATTCCCCCAAAAAGTCCCCTTGAACGACCAAAGGCAAGGATATCTACGGTTTGTGCCCTGGCTGATAGTCCAACTGGCCCGGCAGCTACAGAGATATCCCCGCCAAGTTTAAATTCGGTGGAAAGCATGGCATTAATACCTCTTTCAGTCATAATCATGAGGATGATTTCAGAAGCATCGGCACCGATCTGAAAACCAAAGGAAACAGATCCCATGGTATAAAATGCTGGGTAACTCCAGGTTGAATTTTTTTGATTCCGTGTAAACAGAAGCCCTGACCCTCCGGAGCCGCCAATGAAAAAACCTCCCCGCAACATTTGGGGAACAATAAAAATGCCTTTGGCATTATGGATATTATTTCGGAACCAGACCATGTTTGGATCATGCATGAAGCTTTTAAAGGTGGTTGTTCCCTGGGCGACCAGCTCCTGTGGCCTGTTGAAGGCTTCAGCCTTAGTAGCATTGGTTATGGATGAGAAAGTAAAAACCAGGATTAATGAAAGGAAAAAGCGGGGCAATGTTTTTTTCATTATGTCACCATATAACTATAACTATAAACAGTTCGTTGCTGACGGTTCAGCTAACTATTACTGAAACCGGTTGTTTTGTACAGAAAAAAATAGTATTAATGGAGGGAATCCCTCCCCCTGTCAAATGTCATAGTACTTACTTCCGCTGTAAATACCTTACTGTATCAGATTGGCTGTTTTTTATCTTGCTTTTTCATAATATATATGATTAAATTCGCGGTTCTGTATAAATTTTAAGTTTATTTGAATTAATAAAGACAGGAGGATGTTCGCATGTATGCTATTATTCGTACCGGCGGTAAACAATATCAGGTTGCAGCCGGAGATGCACTGCGGGTGGAAAAACTCCGGGGTGAGGTCGGCGATACGGTGGATATCACCGATGTCCTGCTGGTTGTTGATGGAGACAGTGTCAGGGTCGGTCAGCCGCTGGTTGATGGTGTCCGGGTTGTTGCCAGAATTACAGAGCATGGCAGAAGTAAAAAAATTATCGTTTTCAAGAAGAAAAGGCGGAAAGGGTATCAGGTTAAAAATGGTCATCGTCAGGATTATACTGCTTTGTCCATTGAAGATATTGCAGCCTGATTTCTGCATCGGAGAATAAAGCAATAAAGTAATGGAGTGAAACAAAAGAGTCATGGCACATAAGAAAGCGGGTGGCAGTTCCCGAAATGGACGAGATTCCGCTGGACAGCGGCGGGGTGTGAAACGATTTGGCGGGCAGATTGTCCGGGCCGGAAGTATTTTGGTTCGTCAGCTTGGCACAAAAATTCATCCTGGTGAAAATGTTGGTTGCGGCAGAGATTATACATTGTTTGCTAAAATTGATGGTGTGGTCCAGTATGAAGCCTTTGGCAAAGGCCGTAAAAGGGTTTCTGTGTTGTCAGAAGACAGAGGACAGAGGACAGAGGGCAGAACAAGTCAGTCGCCTGCGGCGGTATAGTTTTTTATTTTCAGGGTTGTTATGCCCATGCGGTTTATCACTGGTTTCGCATCAACCCCGAATATTTGCTATACGGATTAATACCTTTCAGGCAATACAGAGCTTTGAAAGTGATTATAAAAGAACCGACATCAAATTTTTGGTGTCGGTTTTTTTTTATGGTTATTTTAGACGGTAGCCTTTTTTGTTGAAGGGTAAAGTACACGAGTCTGTTACACTTGAATTATGAGTTTTATCGACGAAGCAAAATTTTTTGTAAAAGCCGGTGACGGCGGCAATGGATGTGTCAGCTTCCGGAGGGAAAAATTTGTTCCCCGGGGCGGGCCCAATGGCGGTGATGGCGGCAGGGGAGGCTCGGTGTATATCGAAGTTGATTCGAACCTTCACTCTTTGCTTGATTTTCGTTTCCGCTCTCATTTCAAGGCCGAGCGGGGTGTTAATGGTCAGGGAAGCGATAAGCATGGTAAAGCTGGCAAGGATTTTGTTCTTCGGGTCCCTCCCGGCTCGATATTAAAAGACGCTGAAACAAACGAAATCCTGATTGATCTTGCTGAACCTGGTGATCGTTATCTCGCCGCTCAGGGCGGTAAGGGTGGTTTTGGTAATGCCCGGTTTACAACCTCCACCAACAGAGCTCCCCGTAAGGCTACTCCTGGCCGGGAGGGGGAAGAACTCTGGCTGAAAATTGAACTGAAACTGCTTGCCGATATAGGTCTGATTGGCCTGCCCAATGCCGGTAAATCAACCCTTTTGTCAAAATTATCGTCCGCCAACCCCAAGGTGGCCGCTTATCCTTTTACCACCCTGGAACCTCAGTTGGGCGTGCTTAAGGTTAAATATCATCGTCCGCTTATTATTGCTGATATACCTGGGCTTATTGAGGGTGCTCATAAAGGTGTTGGTCTCGGTCATAAGTTTCTTCGTCATGTAGAGCGAACCTCTGTTCTTGTTCATGTTATTGATGGGGCAGGGGAAATGGAAGGGGATAAAGAAAAGCCTCTGCATGATCTGAGAGTGCTGGAAAGAGAGCTGGCAGCTTTTAAGGAAGAGCTGCTTGATCGCCGGCAGATTATTATTCTTAATAAAATTGATCTCATGGAGCCGGACCAGCTTGTTGATATACGATCCCTGTTCAGTAAAGAAGGGTATGAGACTTTTCCGGTTTCTGCGGAAAGCGGAGAAAATATTGAGCAGCTTAAAGATATGTTTGCAGAGCTTGTTGACCCTGTTACATATAAGGTATAATGTATAAGGTGTAAGGCAGAAGGCAGAAGGCAGAAGGTAGAAGATATGAGATATAAGATATAAGGTATGACTTTTCAGGTAAGCAAAGAAGACGGGCTTTTTTATCGGCAGACTCTTTTTGATCAGGCCCGGCGGGTGGTGGTCAAGGTGGGTAGTGCTGTTTTGACCGCCGGCAACGGACTTGATTATCAGGTTATTAATCATCTTGGCCGCCAGCTTTCCTTTCTCTGTGCCAGCGGCAGGGAGGTTATTCTGGTAAGTTCTGGAGCGGTGGCGGCCGGTCGGCAAAAGCTGGGAGTGGGGCGGGGAAATTGCCTGGATCTTAAAGTAAAGCAGGCATTGGCTGCTATTGGCCAGGGGCTTCTCATGCAGGCCTATGAACAGTCTTTTGAAAAACATGGGCAGATGGTTTCCCAGCTATTGCTGACCCATGGTGATTTATCCCATCGTGACCGTTATCTTAATGTCCGTAATACCATTCTTACCCTTTTTGAATTTGGGGTGGTACCGATTATCAATGAAAACGACACGGTTTCTGTGGAAGAGCTGCGCTTTGGCGATAACGATACTCTGGGTGCCCTGATTACCAATATGATCGGTGCAGACATGTTTATAATTCTCACCGATGTTGACTGCCTCTATACTGCCCATCCTGCTGATGATCCCGTTGCTGAACCTGTGTACACCGTGGCGGAAATTGATAAAACTGTTGAGAGGATGGCCGGTCACAGTTCTTCTCTGCTTGGTACCGGCGGTATGCTTTCCAAAATTAAAGCTGTGAAAATGGTTGCCTCCTGCGGGGGCAGTTCCTTTATTGGCCCGGGCCGTAATCCAGATGTTTTTCAGGAACTGTTCAGTGGAGATATGATTGGTACTTTTTTTCTTCCAGTTGAAAAAAAGATAGGCGGCCGCAAGCACTGGATTGCCCATGTCTTGCGTCCCCAGGGGTATCTGATAATTGACGATGGGGCATGCCGGGCTTTGACCCACGGGGGCAAGAGCCTGCTTCCTTCCGGTATGGTTGAGGTCAGGGGAGCGTTTGGAGTCGGTTCTCCGGTTCATTGTCTGAGTGCTGGAGGAAAGGCTGTTGCAGCCGGTCTTGTCAATTACAGTTCTTCTCATCTGGAAAAAATAAAAGGTTGTAATTCTCAGAAAATTAAAAATATTTTGGGATTTAAGGATAGTGATGAGGTGATTCATCGGGATAATCTGGTGTTGCTTAATGGTTGTTGAAACAAAGCTGTAAGGAGCAGGGAGGATATAATGGCTGATGAAAATACAGGGGTGGATATGGAACAGCTCGTCATTGATATGGCGGGCCGGGCCCGAGAGGCTTCCCGCAGGCTTGGGGTGCTGCCCACATCAATAAAAAACAGGGTACTTCTTAAAACTGCGGACAGGCTCCACGAAGAGCGGCTGGTGATCGCCGAGGAGAACGCAAAGGACCTGCAGGCTGGCCGGGAGAAGGGGTTGTCTGCCGCCATGCTTGACCGTCTTGAGTTAAACGAAAAGGTGATAAACTCCATGGCAACGGGCTTGAGGGAAGTGGCAGCCCTGCCTGATCCGGTGGGCGAAATCTGTAATATGCGTCGTCTGGAATCAGGGATAACCGTGGGAAGAATGCGGGTTCCGCTCGGGGTGGTGGGGATGATCTATGAATCTCGTCCCAATGTCACCATTGATGCTGCTGCTCTCTGCCTGAAAGCCGGCAATGCGGTTTTGCTTCGGGGCGGCTCTGAGGCGATTAATTCCAACCTGATTCTGGCCCGGATTTTGCGAAATGTTTTGAGGGATGAAGGAGTTGATGCTGCATCGGTACAGGTTATTCCGGTGGTTGACCGGGAGGCTGTTAATCATATGCTGGCAATGGAAGAGTATCTTGATGTGATTATCCCCCGTGGTGGTGAGGGGTTAATCCGCTTTGTCAGCGAGAATTCCAGAATTCCGGTTCTTAAACATTATAAAGGTGTCTGCCACATGTACATGGATCGCGACGGTGATATTGACATGGGGACATCTATTGTTATTAATGCAAAAACCCAGCGGCCCGGAGTGTGTAATGCTCTGGAAGGTCTACTGGTTCACCGGAGTATTGCCCGGGCTTTCCTGCCGGTGGCGGCGAGGGAGTTGATTGCTCTTGGAGTTGAGTTACGGGGTTGTCCTGATAGTTGTACCCTTGTGAAGGAGATGGTTCCGGCTGCGGATACGGATTGGGGGACAGAGTTTCTTGATTTGACCCTTGTCATAAAGGTTGTTGAATCCATAGATGAGGCCATGGATTATATTGCCCGTTACGGCTCCCGTCATACTGAAACTATTATCACTGGTTCATACAAGAAGGCCCAGCAGTTTCTTCGTGAGGTGGATGCTTCGGCGGTCATGGTTAATGCCTCTACCCGCTTTAATGATGGAGGACAATTTGGTCTTGGGGCAGAGATAGGAATCTCCACCACTAAACTGCATGCCTATGGTCCCATGGGACTTGAAGAGCTGACCACGAGAAAATTCATCGTTTATGGGGGGGGCGAGGTGCGGGAATAGTTTTTTATTTTATGGCGGGAAAATATAAAACAGGGGTGTTTGGCGGCTCTTTTGATCCTGTCCATGAGGGTCATACCGGGTTGGCAGAGTTTATTCTTGATAAAAAGATTGTCGACAGGATTATTTTTCTGCCGACCGCCTGCCCACCCCATAAAAAAGAAGCGGTTGCATCTTTTGTTCATCGGCTGCAGATGCTGGAAATTGCTGTCCGTGATTATCCGGTCATGGAAGTGTCGCAGATAGAGGCAGAACTCAGCCAACCTTCCTATACGATCAACAGCTTGCGAGCTTTGGCATGCAGCCTGCCGCAGATGGAATTGTTTTTTATTCTTGGTGCTGATTCACTTCTTGACCTGGACAACTGGTATCAATATGCGGAGATATTAAATATTGTCAACCTGATTATTGCTGCCCGTCCCGGAATTTCCGACAGGGAATGCCTGCGGGGAATCGACGGGCTGCCAGGGGGGTTTGCTGTCAGTCATGAGCAGGGGCTTTGGACAAGGGAGGATGGCAGGTTTTCTCTCTGGTACCTTCGTGGTTTCACCATGGGGTTTTCTTCAACCGAGATTCGCGGTCAGCTTGGTTCAGGGATACCTCCGCAAGGATTAGCGGCAAAAGTTTTTTCTTATATTAAACAGCATGATTTATATGGAGTGAATAGTAATCTTGAGCTTTTTTAGCCATAAATTATATAGCTGACCTTCATGTCCATTCCTGTTTTTCCGGAGCCGCAGAGCGGTGCAACGAGGATAGAGCGGAACCGGGGCTGAAGCCCCGGCTTCGGGCGATGGCCAGAAATCAGAAGCATAAACCGAATTCCGAAGCCCGCAATTTGAAATTCGAAACCAGAAATCATGAATGATTTAAAAAAACAGATAGAGATTCAAGATTTTGAAGAGGTAATCAGGAAGCTGAAGCAGGAAAATAAAACTCTGCGGATCAGGGCAAAAAATGCTGACCATGCCAACAGGACGAAATCAGATTTTCTTGCCATGATAAGTCATGAGATTCGCACGCCCATGAACGGGGTTATAGGGTTGACCGAGTTGCTGCTGTCTGCTGAACTTGAGGAAAAGCAAAAAAGATTTGCCGAATTGATTCTCACTTCAGGGCGAAATCTTCTCACCCTTATTAACTCCCTGCTTGACTTCAGCAAGATTGAAGCAAACAGGATGGTTATTGAGCGTGGGGTTTTTGATCTGCCGGTAATGCTTCGTGAACTTGTTGAACTATATGCCCTGACCGGGCAGCAGCAACAGAAAAACATTCAGGTCGTCTCCGATATTGATGAGAATATACACAAGTTATACATTGGAGATAGTTATCGTATTCGTCAAATTCTTGTAAACCTGCTGGGTAATGCTGTTAAGTTCACCGAACGGGGGACGGTCTGTCTGCAGGTTAAATGCGTTGGTCGGGGAGTGGGCAGTGATCTGCTTCGGTTTTCGGTAAGTGATACCGGCCCTGGTATTGTCCGTGATAAACAGGGGCAGGTGTTTCTGCCATTCACCCAGTTTGGTGACCCGTCAAAAAAAAATAATGTTGGTACCGGCCTGGGACTTGCCATCTGTGCCAAGCTTGTTGATATGATGAATGGTTCCATCGGGCTTGACTCAACAGTCGGCAAGGGCAGTTCGTTCTGGTTCAAACTTGATCTGCCGATTGGCAAAGAAAAAAAGGAAGTCGTGCCGGAGGATAAAAGACGGGACAATTTTGTATCCATGGTTACGGAGAGGGCGGAAGATTTAAGTTCGTCATTAACAATTCTTATTGTTGATGATGAGCCTGTAAACAGGCTGGTATTGTGTGAATTTCTTCAACAGGCTGGTTTTGCTGTGGTGGAGGCATCCGATGGCAGGGAGGCCGTGGAGTGGTGCAAAAAAAGAAAGTTTGATCTTGTTTTCATGGATTGTCTTATGCCGGTTATGGACGGTTTTGCTGCAGCTACGGCAATTCTTGGTATTGATGATACTCTCCCTGTGATAGCTTTAACTGCAGATGCTACCCTTGAAACACGGGAACGATGCCGGAAATCCGGTATGGCCTGGCAGTTGCTGAAACCTCTTGATTTTGATGAACTTGGCAGGTTGCTGAGCAGTTTTCTGCCCGATTCCGGAAAAAAAGTCAGGGGTGGTTACGCCTTTGATCAGAAAATTTCTGCTGAAAACGATGATGGGGAGAAGGTAATTGATTTTCAGATGCTTGATAACCTTCGTCTGAACATAGGTGATATTGCCCCTGCCGTTAAGGTGTTTATCAGGAATATGGATGGACATTTGCGACAGATATCTGCCGCTCTTCAGGAAGGGGATCGGGAAAGGGCGGCAAGGTCTGTCCATACCCTCAAGGGTAGTGCCAGTCAGTTTGGAGCTGTTGAGTTATCAGAATTATGTCAGCAGATGGAAATCATGGCCGGGGCAGGTAATCTGGTCAGGATGGGTTCTCTTTTGTTTGAGATACAACATGCGGCTGAAATATTTGGGGATATTTTGAGTAAAGAGCTTGATTAATCGGGACTGAAGTCCCGGTTCCGGGCGATATTTGCCTCTATTTGTCGAGTTTAAAAAAGAATCATCGGACTGTAACTGTTCAAGAAGCACCCTGTGTAGACTCCGTGAAGCACTGGTAACACTTACAGCTCCAGGTTTTCCGTAAATCAGCACTTATGGTGAACGGTTACAAATTTATTATGGTTAAATAATGACATCTATTTTTACAAATAGTCCTGTAAGGATTCTCGTTGTTGATGATGATGAGGTTATCCGTATCCTTCTTAAGCAGTTTCTTGAGGGGGAAGGGTATAAGGTTACAGTTGCAGAGAATGGAGAACAGGCGTTGCAGGCGACAGGTGCAGGCATTTTTGACCTGATCATTATGGATATTGACATGCCCGGGGTTGATGGTTCTGCTGTGTGTCAAACCATAACCTCCTCTTTTGATGATCCACCTCCTGTCCTCATGCTCACGGCCCTTGAAGATGAATCTTTTGTGGATCGTTCCTATCAGGCGGGGGCTGTTGATTATGTCCGTAAGCCAATAAACTGGTCGGTTCTGAAAAACCGTATTTATTGTATTGTTGGAGCGTA
>CAZHPX010000033.1:0-9084 GCA_964534785.1 uncultured Desulfobulbaceae bacterium
GCTTTTTCCCCGTTCAACACAGGCCATGAGAATTTTTTCCGTGGCCATGAAGGGTAGTTCTGCACGAAGGTGTTTTTTTATTTGTTTCGGATAAACAACCATATCGCTGGTTATGTTAAGATACAACCTTAATATGGCATCGGTTAAGAGAAAGGTCTGGGCAATATCCATTCTTCTGATTGCGGAATCGTCCAGGGTTCGCTCAAACCATTGGTTTGCCGCGGTGGCGGCAAAATTTGCCGGCATCCCCATCAACTTGCGGGCAAGACCGGTCATTCGTTCTGAACGCATCGGGTTTCGCTTGTAGGCCATGGCCGAGCTGCCCACCTGTTTTTTGCTGAAAGGCTCTTCCTGCATTTTCAGGTTTGCCAGCAGGCGCAGGTCAACCGCAAATTTATGGGCAGAAGTCCCTGCACCGGCAAGGGTTTCTGCCAGTTTTACATCAAATTTACGAGGATATGTCTGGCCGGTGACCGGAAAAACATCGCTAAATCCAAGTTTTCTGGCAACAAGATTATCTAATTCCTTAACCTTGTCGTGATCGCCCTTGAACAGTTCAAGAAAAGTTGCCTGGCTGCCGATGGTTCCTTTTACCCCCCGAGCTTTCAGTTGCCGGGAAAGATATTCAATATACTCTAAATCCATCAATAAATCCTGAATATAGAGTGTGTTGCGTTTGCCGACCGTAGTGGGCTGGGCCGGTTGGTAATGGGTGAAGCCAAGGGTTGCCAGGTCTTTGTATTTTAAAGAAAAATCAGTAAGATTGGCAATAACATTAACTAAGGCTTTTTTAATCAAAGCCAATGCCTGTTTCTGAATATGAAGATCCGTGTTGCAGACAACAAACTGGGAGGTCGCCCCGAGGTGAATTATGGCTTCAGCCTTTGGACATTGTTGGCCGTAGGTAAAGACATGAGCCATAACATCATGGCGGATTTCTTTCTCTTTTGCGGCGGCGAGATCAAAATCAATATCGTTGACATGCTCTTTCAGCTCATCAACCATTTCTTTTGTGACCAGCTCAAGACCAAGTTCATGTTGAGCCTCGGCAAGGGCAACCCAGCATTTACGCCAACGGGTAAACTTATATCGCTCAGAAAAAAGATGCTGCATCTCCGGGCTGGTATAACGGGAAACAAGTGGTTCGTGGTAGATGTCGCGATTCATGACGGTTTTCCTTTAGATATTTTTACTGTTCAAACAACCCGTAAAATCAAATATTATTGTATGATTACATGTAGTTACAATATGACACAAGATATAATTTAGAAACAACCATACGGGTAATGTCGCATAATATATATTATGTCTAATTTTTCCATAACATGATTCCACAGTTCCTCCGTACCATCCGCCCGTTCTGATGATCATCTTCCCATGGAAATAGATTCCCCGCCTATGTGGCTGATTTTAGCGAGTTGGCGTAGTAATGCAAATCGCCTTGACTCCCACTCTCTTCACGCCACGAAACACAGAATGGATAAAAGAAAATGCCAGGTCAACGGGTTGCAGTCCGGCCAGATCATATTCTTTTTCCATGTTGAATCCTATGCCTTTGAACTCTTCTCCATTTAAGGTAAGTTTAAAGCTCAGGTGTTTATGTGAAAATAATCGTAATTGCCGTAATTGCTGTTTTCGGACAAGAAATACCGGCTCCGGATTTTCCTGGCCAAATGGTTCAAGGTGGTGCAGAAATCGCGGAATTGCGAGGTCAATCGGGCAGCGATTATCAAAAATAAAATCTATATCGATTATTCGTTCATTTCGGGACTTTGAAAATGGTTGTTTTTGTCTGTTAATTTCACGGTTTAATTGTTTTCTAAACATCCCCAGGTTATCTTTCTTCATTGATAGACCTATTGCCTTGGGATGGCCGCCAAACTGCTCAAGGTATTCCTGGCATGATGATACCATTTCATGGATATTTACATGCTGAACTGTCCTCCCTGACCCTTTTATAAAATCTTTTTTAAGGACATCATCGGTGAGAACTATTGCCGGTCTGTTAAACAGATCAACCAGCCTTGAAGCTATTATCCCGATTACTCCGGGATGCCAGTCATCATGATAAATAACTAATACATCTGCCCCGTTACTGATTTCCTCTTCTGCAATGATAAGGGCTTTATTTAAAATGTCTTCTTCAATAGCCCTTCTTTTGTTATTTTGTTCATTCAGTACTGTCGCCAGTCCCCTTGCTGTTTCCAGGTCTTTGGACAAGAGAAGCTCAAGGGGGGTTTGCGGAGAGCCCATTCTTCCACAGGCATTTATCCTTGGCCCTATTCGATAACCGACATCTCCGCTGGTTATCACCCCTTCTCTTAAGCCAATTACTTCACAAAGGGCAAGCAGGCCGGGTCTTTTTTTCTGACTCAACACTTCAAGACCGGATCTCACCAGTATTCTGTTCACTCCTGTTAACGGCATGACATCAGCTATTGTTCCAAGGGCAACCAGATCAAGAGCGTCTTTTAAATTTGGCATGTCGTTATTCTGCCAGAATCCTTTTTTCTTCAGCGATGAACGAAGTGCAACAAGGAAAAAAAACGCAACCCCTGCTCCAGCCAGTTCGGAAAAAGGAAATGAACAATTTTTGCTCCTGGGATTAAGCAGGGCATCCGGCTCAGGGACTGTTGACGGTACTTCATGGTGATCCGTCAAAATGACATTATAGCCAAGCCTGCGACATTCAGCTATTTCTTCGACTGCTGTAATACCGTTATCAACTGTGACAAGCACAGCCGGAGGCGGTATTCTCGCATATAACTTTTCAATTGCAGCAAGGCTTAATCCATACCCTTCCTTTAACCTGTTGGGCAGGTGATAACTGGTTTCCAGGCCGATCTCAGAAAAGAAGTTAACCAGTAATGCTGTGGCACTTATACCATCAACATCATAATCACCATAAACAATGACCGGCCATTTTTTAATTAGAGCCTGTTCAATTAACTGAACGGCTGTTTTCATTTCAGGAAACAGAAATGGTGAAGGCAGATCAGCCAGTTGCGGAGCAATAAACGACCTGGCCTCATCTAACTCTGTAATCCCCCGGGACAGCAGCATTTTGGCAACGCTTAAAGGAATATTAAGTTCCGATGCTAATTTTCGGGATATGCCCGGAGAAATATTACCCGGCAGAGGGCGTAACTGATATTCAATAGATTCGCGATTATACATAATTTCTCACAGGCAGGATAATCCGGTCAGCATTATTTTTTTCATAGAATCGTTGCTTTTAGAATATTTATATATGTTTTTCATTAGCTACCCTTTGTATTTTGCTGTTTCCTCATAAAAACATTAATGTCAGACACCACGCTGTCAGCCATTGCCCGTTCATACCAGTGGAGACCTGGATGACGACGAAACCAGGTCATTTGTCTCTTGGCATATCTTTTCGTATCACGGACAAGATTAACAATCATTTCTTCCTGATTCCAGTTCCCGTCTATGAATTGATTGGCATGCCGGTAGCCTATGGACTGCATGGGGGGAGACTGTGGATTATAACCCATTTCTCTGAGTTTTTCCACCTCTGATAATAATCCCTGCTCAACCATAATCCCTGAACGGGACTCTATCCTTTGGTATAGTAACTTTCTTTCACAGGTGAGTCCTATTGTAAAGATTTTATTACACTTCACCATGGGCGGAATGTTTTTCTGGGCAGCAAGATGGGTTGACCAGGGAATACCTGTTGAATGAAATATTTCCAGCCCCCGAAGAACTCGCTGCCTGTCGTTTTTGTGAATTCTTTGTCCTGAAACAGGGTCAAGCCGGCATAGTTCAGCATGGAGGAAGCTCAGTCCCCGGTCGCTTAACTGTGCCTGTAACTTGGCACGAACTTCATCTTTTACTTTAATGTTTTGGAACAACCCATTGATTAAAGATGAAAGATAAAGTCCGGTTCCTCCGGTTATCAAGGGGGTTCGTCCCCTGTTGATTATGACTTTTATTGCTTCAATACAGTCCCTGACAAAACAGGCGGCATTATACTGTTTATCAGGAGTTATAATGTCAATCAGATGATGGGGAACCTGAGCCAGCTCCTCTCTGGTTGGTTTGGCGGTGCCAATGTCCATGTATTTATAGACCTGCATGGAATCCATGGAGATAATTTCACAGGCAAACTCTTTGACAATCTCAAATGAAAGTGTTGTCTTGCCAATAGCTGTAGGTCCAGTTAAAACCAGTATCAGATCGTTAATTACTGTAGGTTTGCCGGCATTCATCGGGGGAACGAGACATATCCTGATATTTTTCGGATTGTCCCCGGCCCGATACCATGAATATTTTCCAGCTCATTAATATTTTTGAATTTTCCAAATTGATTGCGATATTTAATTATCCGCTCAGCTGTCCGGGGACCAATACCGTTGATTAACTCAAGTTCAGTGCTGGTTGCCAGGTTGATATCCATTGGCTGGTTAAGAAAAAATGATAAGCGGGGGTTTTTTGGCTCTCCCCTCTCCTGTTTAACTTGAGCTTGTTGTCCGGCAGATAATAATGGTTCCGGCTTTCTTGAATCGTCTTGCAGGCAGCTATACTTAGTGATATACGAGTAAGAAGTCAAATCGGGCAAAAATGAGATAAAGTTTGAACTTTTATTAAAAAATAAAAACATCAGATTAAAACATAACAGAGCGGAAAAAATAAAGAAAAGGATAAGCAATTGTTTATCTTTTAATTGCTTATCCTTTAATCGTTCGTCCTTTGTATGCAATTTCAATGAATTACAGGATTTGCTCATGAGAAAACTATCTGCCATTCGTTATCCATCAGTCTTGTTGCTTTTATATATAAAGCACTTCTTAACAGTTACAGTCCGATATTAGCTGAATAGTTATACTATATTTTTTTGTTTCTGCTGTTCATCTTTCATCAGCTTATAATTGATCGAGTCCACCAACGCCTGCCAGCTTGCCTCAATAATATTAACCGATACCCCAACCGTTCCCCATCTGCACTTGTCATCCCTGCTTTCCACAAGTACCCTGACCTGAGCCCCGGTGCCATATTCCCCGGAAAGAACCCGCACCTTGTAGTCAATCAGCTCCATGTCCGTAAGGCTTGGATAGAATCTGGTCAATGCCTTGCGGAGTGCCTTGTCTAAGGCATTAACCGGCCCGTCTCCCAGTGAGGCGGTATGAACTTCATCACCGCCGACAAAGAGACGGATAGTCGCCTCGGTCAGGGGCGGTTTGTCCATCTGGTATTTATAGTTGATAACCCTGAATCCTTCCGGTTTGAAAAAATTCCGCTGTAACCCCAGGGCCCTGCGCATGAGCAGTTCAAAGCTGGCCTCTGCAGCCTCGTATTGGTAACCTTTGTTTTCAAGGTCTTTTAATTCTTTTATAATGGATGATATCAATGGGTCATTTGGTTCCAGACTGAGTCCGTATTTTTTTGCCTTATGCATTATATTGGCACGACCGGCCTGATCTGAAATCAGTACCCTCCTTATATTGCCGACTTTTTCCGGTTCAACATGCTCGTAGGTCATGGGATTGCGTTGCACCGCACTGACATGAACCCCGCCTTTATGGGCAAAGGCAGACTCTCCCACATAGGGCTGGTAACGATTATGGGGAAGATTAGCGAGTTCATCTACAAGCCGTGATGTCGAATATAACTGGTCGATTTTCCTGCCGGCTTCACATTCAAGCCCCATCTTGAATATAAGAGCCGGCAGGATTGAGGTAAGGTTACAGTTACCGCATCTCTCACCATAACCGTTGATGGTTCCCTGCACTTGGGTTGCCCCCATATTCACAGCAATTAAAGCGTTGGCAACCGCGGTTTCCGAATCGTTATGGGTATGAATGCCTATTTTTATCTGAGCATTTATTTCGTCAAAATACTGTTTAACCCTTTCCATGATCGGCTGAATTTCATGGGGCAAGGTACCGCCGTTGGTATCGCAGAGAATGATGGTTCCAGCCCCGCCCGCCACTGCCCTGTCAAGGGTTGCCAGGCAGTATTCCCGATTATTTTTAAAGCCGTCAAAAAAATGCTCTGCATCATAAAGCAGGTGTTTTACATGGGGTCTGAGATATGCCAGGGAATCTTCAATGATCAGGAGATTATCTTCCAGCTCAATTCGCAGGGCATCCCGGACATGGACATCCCAGCTCTTGCCGAAAATGGTGATTCCCGGGGTTCTTGCTTCAAGGAGGGCTTTGAGGTTCGGATCTTTTTCCGGGGCATTCTTAAAATGTCTTGTTGAACCGAAAGCAGTCAGGATGGAATGTTTAAGCTCCACTTCCTGCATGGCCCGGAAATAATCAATGGACATGGGATTTGAACCAGGCCAGCCACCCTCGATAAAGTCGATTCTCAACTCATCAAGGCGACGACTGACCCTGATTTTATCGTCCACAGACAGATTAAAGTTTTCGGCCTGGGTACCATCACGCAAGGTGGTATCGTATAACTCTATGCTCATTGGTCCTGCCATTAGATCACCATTCCTTATCTGCTACTCTTCCTCAGCAGGCATATTTTCTTTATCCAGGGCAAAGGCATCATGTAATGCCCGCACCGCAAGTTCGGTATATTTTTCGGCAATCACACAGGAAACTTTTATTTCCGAGGTTGATACCATTTCCATATTTATCCCTTCATTCGCCAGGATTTGAAACATTGTTGAAGCAATACCTGAATGATTGCGCATGCCGACCCCGACAATGGAAATCTTGGCGATGTTTTCATCTCCGCTCACTGCCTCTGCCCCTATTTCCCGGGTAATTCCCTTGAGAAGTTTCATGGCTCGTTCATAGTCATTACGCATAACAGTAAAGGTCATGTCAGTGAGATGACTGTCACGGGTATTCTGGATAATCATATCAACAAGAATTCCCGCATCAGATATGGGCAGAAATATTTTTGCCGCAACTCCGGGCTGGTCAGGAACCCGTTTAATAGTAATTCGTGCTTCATTCTTATTATATGTTACGCCGGATACCAGCGTGGATTCCATTATTTTATCCTCCTCAACAACCCAGGTACCTTCATTTTCAGAAAACGAGGAGCGAACATGCAGTGGTACGCTATACATCTTGGCCAGCCCCACCGACCTTATATCGAGTACTTTGGCACCAAGACTGGCCAACTCCAACATTTCATCATAACTTATCTTGTCAATTTTGCGAGCTTTTGCATAAATATTCGGATCAGTTGTGAAAATACCATCCACATCTGTAAATATTTCACAGGCATCTGCTTTTAAAGCCGCAGCAAGAGCAACAGCGGTCGTATCAGAACCGCCTCTACCGAGGGTGGTTATATCACCATCATCATCAACCCCCTGGAAACCGGCAACAGTGACAATTTTTCCTTCCTCTATGTGCTTGGTGATAAGCTCGGTGTCAATATCTCTGATTCGGGCCCTGGTATGCATACTGTCTGTATGAATTGCCACCTGAGCACCAAGTAAAGATACCGCATCACTGCCGGCTGCCTTAACGGCCATGGCAAAAAGAGCGATGGCAACCTGTTCGCCTGTGGACAAGAGCATATCCAGCTCCCTTTGATTGGGGATTTCCTGAATATCTTTGGCAAACCCGGTTAACCTGTCGGTTTCGCCGGACATGGCTGAGAGGACAATAACCATTTGGTTACCTTCCTGACAACATTTAATGACCCGTTTTGCAACAGCTTTGATTTTTTCTGTGGAACCAACCGAGGTACCACCAAATTTTTGAACAATGAGTGCCATATTTATTTTTCAATAATCGATGAGTGTCGAATGTAATTTGTATTTTAATCTATTTCAGAGTATGAACAGTTATATTTACGATGACTGTACAGCTTTTTTAAAATAGCAGAATAGTTACGACAGGAGAAGAATAAAACGAATCTATAAATTTGCAACTAAATTTAGAAATAGAAGGAAAATAACTTTATTATCTTTTAAAATCCATGCAGACAAAAGACATCAACCATACCGATATACCCGCCGTCACGCCACCCATCCATATTGCCCTCGCTGAACCTGAAATACCGCCAAACACCGGTTCTATAGCCCGTCTATGCGGTGCCACTGATTCCGTTCTTGACTTGATCCATCCCCTTGGTTTCAGTACCGATGACAAACATCTTAAAAGAGCCGGACTTGATTACTGGAAGTTTGTTTCCATAAACCACTGGTCAAGTTTGGATAATTTCCTGGATGATCAGGAAGAGGAAAACCTTTTTTTCTTCACCACAAAAATAGATCGGCTTTATACGCAGGCAAGTTTTTTCCCAGGCAGCCGCCTGGTTTTTGGCTGTGAAACAAGGGGGCTGCCGGAAGAAATCCTTAAAAAATATAGCAAACGATGTTACACTATTCCGATGGTTAATCCTAATATCCGCAGTCTCAATCTTGCCATGAGTGTGGGCATTGTGTTATATGAGGCACTGCGACAAGTAGGGGCGGAAAATATTCCGCCCCTACTCACACCGTGAGTAGTTACATTAAAAGAGAGGAATACGCAGTTATGCCGGAGAGAATATATAACTTCAGCCCTGGACCAGCCACCCTGCCCTACCCGGTTCTGGAAGAAGCAAGTCGTGATATTGTCAATTACCGGAACACGGGCATCGGTCTGATTGAGCTGAGTCATCGTTCCAAAGAGTTCATGGCAGTGGTTGAAGAAACGAAATCTCTTATTCGTGAACTGCTGCTCGTACCAGATAATTATAAAATTCTTTTCCTCCAGGGTGGAGCCTCGTCCCAGTTTTATATGGTTCCCATGAATCTGTTGGCTCACGGGAAAAAGGCAGCTTATCTCAACACCGGAACCTGGTCAAAAAAGGCGATCAAAGAGGCAAAGTTATTATCTTATATTGAAGTTGCCTACTCCAGCGAAGAATTGTTGTTCAACCGGGTACCGGTTGACGACGAATACACAGTCAGTCCTGATAGCGAGTACCTTTATTTTGTCAGTAACAATACAGTTTATGGTACACAGTTTAAGAAATTTCCCATGGTTGACAAGATGCTGGTTGCGGACATGTCATCTGATATAATGTCAAGACCCGTTGATGTCAGCCGGTTTGGCATTATATTTGCCGGTGCCCAGAAAAATATGGGACCTGCCG
>CAZHPX010000034.1:0-9001 GCA_964534785.1 uncultured Desulfobulbaceae bacterium
CATAAAACCAGCTTCAGCTCAGTTCATCCTCAAGACTAACCACACTTCGCCCCTTATAAGCCCCGCAACCACCACATAACATATGGGGCATTTTGGGTTCGCCGCATTCAGAGCATTTGCCGACACTGGGCCTGGTTAAAAAATCATGGGAACGCCGCTTTCTGGTTCGTGAACGGGAATGTCTTCTTTTGGGTAAAGCCATTGGTTTTCCTCCGTTATCATCCGGATTATGCCGGAGATACTCGTTTATAATTCTTCAATATATTTATTTGCTTATTGACTTATTCTTTCAACTCGGCAAGAACGGCAAATGGATTATTGCCAACATCTTCTGAACACCCGCAATCGCCCCGGTTCAGATTGACACCACAACCGGAACATATCCCCCGGCAGCCCGTTTCACAGAGGTGCTTTACCGGCAAATTGAAATCAAGCTGTTGAACAGCTACTTCCTCCAGGTCAATAACCGGTTCAGAAAGCTCAATAATATCCAGATCAGCAACAGGCAGTTCAATATCTTTTATCTGCCGGCGGTCGCCGTCCTCAACCACAAAAGATAAAGACATTTCTGACTGCACCTGAAAAGCAACCATATCGAGACAACGATCACACCTTAGCAGAAGCGAAGCTGCAATCACGCCCTGAAGCAAAACACCGCCGCCATTCTCTATAGACAGTGTGCAGTTAAAATCCACCGGCCCCTGCAGCCGAAAACTTTTATCAACCGGGGAGACATTGACAACATCAAGCCTGTACCGGCTGCCGGTGGATGATATCTCAGAAAAAAGTACCCTCACAACACCTCAACATAAATAACGCCCGGGCCACCGTACAACAGCTCAAAAAAAGTTAGCATAATACACCCTTTTTCCCTTTTCGTCATTATTAAATCCAATAAAAGCTAAAAGAAAAGTAAAACCAACAGATTACGAATCTTCCCTGTCCTCTGGCTTCTGACTTCTGACTTCTGCTACCCGTCCCCCACCTGGCCAAAGGCAAATCGTGAAATAAGCGATTCAAGGTCAATTGAAGATTCAGTATCCATAATCGTATCACCGGGAGCATACAACTCCGTATCACCGCCCAGGGTGATCTGGATAAATTTATCACCAATGATTCCCTGCGATCTAACCGAGGCAATGGAGTCAACAGCAAGTTTAATATTATTATCAATCTGAAAAGTCGTCAGGGCAAAACCATATTCATTTAAGCTGATATCACGAACAGTGCCAACCACTACCCCGGCAATCTGTATCTCAGAGCCTGACTTAACCCCGGAGATATTATCAAATTCAGCGTAAATAATATAAGAACGACTCTTGGCCAGCCAGTGGACTTCTCCCAACTGCAAAGCCAGCCATACAAAACTAAGGAAACCAATAATAATAAAGAGACCGACAAAAAACTCAAGCCGTACATTTTTCATGATAGACAAGACTCCTTTTTGCACTGGTAAACAAATCACCCATGGCCATTTTTGCAAACTCCCTGATATACGGCTTTTCAGAAAGAACTATATCACCTGCCGTATCAAAGACATCCACCTCTCCTTTGTTAAGCAGAACAATCTGATCAGCAAGTTCAAAAACAGCAGGAATATCATGGCTGACAATAACCGCCGTATATCCTGATCTCGTCTGCAGGGCAGTAAACAGCCGGTAAATTTCTTTTGTCATGACCGGATCAAGGCCGGTGGTCGGCTCATCAAACAAAACTATCTGCGGATCAAGCTGCAGGGCCCGGGCAAGTCCCACCCTTTTTTTCATCCCCCCGCTCAACTGGGCTGGATACTTGTCCTCAGCTCCTTTAAGCTCTAACTGTTCAAGAGTATCAAAAACCATAGCCCGAATTTCTTCTTCTTTTAACTTTGTTCTCTCCCGCAACGGCAGGGCAATATTTTCAAAAACAGTCATTGAATCAAACAGGGCAGACCCTTGAAAAAGTACGCCAAACCTGGTTCGCAGCTTATGCAACCCCCCCCTGCCAAGAGAATGAACATCCACACCATCCACCAGCACCGTACCGCTGTCCGGATACAAAAGAGCAAGGATCAGTTTGAGGGTAACGCTTTTCCCCTGTCCGGAACCACCGGCGATCACCGTTGTTTTCCCTTTTGGAATGGTAAAGCTGATATTGTCAAGAACAATATTTTTATGCATTCGCTCGCCAAATGATTTTGTTACATTAACAAACTCAATGACAGCTTGTGAGTTCAAAGATTTTTTTCTTTTATTTTTAAGGATAGCCATAATCAAAGCAGAACGGCTGTCAACAGGTAATTGAAAATTAAAATTGATATTGAGGAAAAAACAACGGCTTGGGTGGTCACTTTGCTTACGCTTTCAGCACCAAAACCGACCCCGCGAATCTGGTGAACAAAATAACCGCGACCCGCACATATCCAGACGATGAGCAGAGCAAAAACAAAAGATTTAATCATGCCAAGCTGCAGCTCATGATTGGTTACGCCCTGAATCATCCCCTGAAAATAGGAACCTGAGCTGACTCCCATTAAATTAACCCCGGCAATATAACCTCCGAACAAACCAACCACATTAAAAAAAGCGGTCAAAAGAGGGACAGAGATCAAAACCGCCAGCACCTTGGGAGAAATCAAATACCTGAACGGGTCAACGGCCATGCACTCCAGGGCATCTATCTGCTCTGTAATACGCATGATACCAATCTCGGCACACATGGCGGAACCGGCCCGGGCGGTGACCATCAGTGCGGTCAAAATAGGACCAAGCTCCATGACAATTGTCATTGCCACTGCTGAGCCAAGCATCCCTTCAGCACCAAAATTATGGAGAGAGTAATACCCTTGCAGCCCCAGAACCATACCGGAAGCCAAAGCAGTAAAAAATATAACTCCCATGGAACCGGCCCCGATAAAACGAATCTGGCGGACAACTTCCTGAAACCGAAATGGTCTTTTGAACAGGCCGGTTAGCGAAGAAAACAAAAACAGACCCATTCTTCCCAGATCGACAATAATATAGAGAGCATTATCACCAAGAGCAACAACAGGTCTGACAACAGGGCTCGTATATATATTTTTTGTAGTCAATGGCTTGTAATCAGTTAATTTTCAAGAAAGAATTATGGTAAACAGGGGACAAAGATACGGTGCTTCTGAATGGTTACATTTTTTATTCTCTGTCATGTGGGAGAATAAATAAAGGGAACCCTTAAATTCGGTCAACCGCGAGATGTAAACTCTTGCGGAAACTCAAGACAAACACCAAGCGGATCTTCTGAAAAATAAAGAATAATCGTCTTAAGATAATGATAACTTCGTGCCTCCATGCCAATAAACTCCAGGGCAATTCCATCCTGAGTAACCCTGACCACCCGGGCCCTGTACTTAAAAATAAGAGACAGGCGATGCCCGGGTCCATAAAGGAGCAGCTCTACAATATCCCCGACCTGCTGATTATAATCTCCAGCCAAAAGCATACCACAAAGACTCAAATCAGCAACCATACCTTCAAAAGAGGCTCCAGACGAATTAAGCAACTTCGCCGCACGAGATGCATCTACCCGGCTGAAACGACGACGATTTTTTTGAAGATGTTCATCTGTACTCATAATACTTCGCCCAAAAAAAATAGTTAATACCTGGGCTGCTCTCCTGTTCATCCCGCTCTCGGGGTGACGCTGCCCTTACTTAACCACCCGCAATTTGGTTATTCCTCCACCATTCGGCGATTCTTTCCTCCTGCCAGGAGGATGCTGAGAGTTTTCCGAAAAATTAATCTTAACAGGTGCCATAAACCTCTCTTCTCCACCCATTGTGAAAATTTCCTGACCGCATATCTGAGGCATACGCAAAGTCCAGGTCATTGGCTGAAGCGGGATAGTCAGCGACTGCATGGATACATGCCACCACTCATCTTTACGGCTGTTATCTCTTTCTATGGCGGTTATCATGGCAAAAAACAGCATTTGCGGTTCTTCCGCAGCAATAACAACCACATCTCCGGGGTTGATGGTCTCTTTAAAGGAAACCTTTTTTTTCAATTCCTTGACTAATTTCTTCATATTCTCTCCAGACAGGAACCCGGGATCAGGCTACTTAAAGCCATCATCTTCGATTAAAAAACTCACCTGCATAATCATGTCTTTTTTACCCATGGATAAGCACAGACTCCCAGCCTTAAACAAAGAAAAAATATCCAGGCCCGGTATGGCAATATAATCAATCACTTCTTTGTTCACCCATCCTGCCCCATTACCATTATCAAAGTCCCCCAGCCAGAGCAGAATCTCTTTGGCAGCTTTATTCAACTGTTCATTACGGGCAAAAAACATCAGATTATTATCCTGTTTCAGATCCATACCAAGGGCAAGAAAATCAGGACTATAAACCAGTTTATTTTCAATCTCCAGCATTTCTTTAATCTGTTCTTTACTATCTGCAAAAACAAAAAAATTATTAAACATCCCATATGCAGGCTGCATAAGTCCGTCGGCAAGTGATACGCTGACCACCGGAAAGTCATTTATTTTTACATGATGAACAGAAAAAGAAGCAAGAGCAGAATCAAAAAATTTTTTAACTTTTCTTTTATCAGTAAGCTCAACAGATAAATAAACCACCGGTACCGGCAAAAAACCGGCATGCCTGAACTCCTTTACAGCAAACTCCACCTGATCTCCATAATTACGCAGAAAATCCGTAATTTCCATACCGCTGTTTTCCTGGATAAAAGAGGCAAGTCTTTTTCTCCATTGCCGTGCATCGACCCTGATACTGTCCTGTCCGGCCAGCCACCAGCCATGAATATCCAGCCAGTTTGACCATAAATAAAACTGAGTATCAGAGGGTATACGACCAATCAGCTCATTCCTTACCGAAGAGCGGCGAAGTTGAACCGGTAGTAAAGAGTCGGCAGCAAGAGGATTAAAATTCAGGATGGATGTAATTTTATGGGTATCCCCCTGTTTCCGATAAAAAAAGCCACCATACTCAAGCCCGTGGAACAGGAAATCTGCAATAGAGCTGTTATCATCAAGTCGAAAGAAAAATCGGTGTTGACGAAGAAAGGAAACACCGGCAGCATTGATAAAAAAAAGAGAATCATCTTCTCCTGTCGCTTTTGCCTGTAAAGAAGCATAAGCATTGTTTTGGGTTATTCCACCTTTTTTGCCAATAATTCCGGCGAAAGCCAGGTCTATACATTCTTTTACAGGGGCAGCCGCAAGAGCAATAATAAGAATATTCTCACCCCTGTCTGTGGCGAAATATATTGTTTTTCCACCGGCCAGCAGCACCCTGTTAACAGGTATCCCCTGATGTATCAATGGCTTTAAGATCTGCTGCTGTTCTGTTTTGCCAAGACCGTTAATGACATCCCGCAAACCATCATCAATCTCGGTGAGCAAAACAATATTATTGCTCAGTCCGGGATTCTCCCCCGAGTTCCCCTCTGATACCGGCAGCAGGGCCAGAACTATTCTGTTATTATAAATTGTTTTGAAAATCTGGCTGGAGGTAATTTCCTCTGCAAGGCCAAGCCATTCTTCAATGAGCTCCCCTCTGCTCCGGGGAAAATCAAGAACACGATATATCCCGCTCCGGTCAAAGCCTGTCAAAGCCTTCTCAAGGGGGCCACCATGAAAATAATTAAAAAAATCGGCGGGTTTTTTCCAATCAAGCACCGCATAGCTGTCCCCGGGAACCAGATCAAGCAGATCAGGTTCACGGGGGGGCTCAAAAAGCAGGTAAGCCGCCATTCCGGTCAGCAATAAAATAAACAGTATAAACAGACGGCTCATTTTCAGGTTACAGGTTCAGGTTAAACATTACTTTCAAGCTCAACAAGCATCTGTTCTATAATGTCCATACCGGAATCCCAGAATTGCGGGTCTCTTAAATCAACCGCAAATGGAGCCAACAGCTCTGCCGGTTCCATGGAACCGCCGGCAGCCAGCAGGTTGATATATTTCCCCACAAAAGAGTCCCCTTCCTCAAGATAGCGGGCGTAGAGAGCCAGAACCAGCAACTCCCCAAAAGCATAGGAATATACATAACCAGGACTTCTCAGAAAATGGGGAATATAACTCCACCAGATACCATACCCTTCACTTAGAACCACCGAATCACCGAACATGGCTCCCTGGGAATCAAGCCACAGGGCAGATAACTGTTCAGGAGAAAGTTCTCCCTGCCTGCGTCTGCCATTATGCATACCCTCTTCAAAACGATTCATGGCCACCTGCCGGAACACCGTTGCAAAGATTGATTCCAACTTCCCGCAGATAAAACTTGCTCTCGCCTGCGAATCGGTGAGCAGGGCAAGCTGAGCCTTAAACACCAGCAGCTCGGCAAATACCGAGGCTGTTTCCGCCAGAACCAAAGGTGTTTCACTGTTGTACATGCCCTGTCCGGCAGCAAGATACTGGTGGATACCATGGCCAAGTTCATGGGCAACCGTAGAAACATCACGAAGATTACCGGTATAATTGACGAGAATACAGGGATGGGAATCAGGCACACATGGATGGGCAAAGGCTCCAGCCTGTTTGCCCCTGGCAAGCGGGGCATGAATCCAGTTTTCACTGAAGAATTTTTCTCCAATCTCTGCCAGATCAGGAGAAAAGCCGGCAAAAGCATCCATGACAATCCGCCTGCACTCGCTCCAGGAAATGAAAGTTTCTGCCATCCCCGGCACCGGGGCATAACGGTCATAATCGACAAGTTCCCCTATACCGAGAAATTCTTTTTTAAGATGATAATAACGCTGAACAATTCCATATCTCCCGGTCACCGCTGTGATCAGGGTTTCCACGATGTCATCGGAAAGCTCATTATCAAGATTCATGGAACTGAGCCAGGAATCATAACCGCGTTCCCTGTCCACAATCATCTTTTCCGCAGCCATTGTATTGAAAATATGAGTTAAAACATGAAGTTGACCCTGCAAACCATCGCTCATTTCCCGGGCGGCATTTTTGCGAATATTTCGCTCCGGCGAATAGAGATCAGCCAGTACCTCTTCTTCACAGCGTTGCCTCTCGCCAAAACGCATATTCTCCATGACCTTTTCAAAGAGCAGGTTCCAGGAATTTCTCCCCACCGGACTTATGGTTTCAAGCAGTTGCTCTTTGCCAAGGGAAAGAAAGTAAACCGCCTGCCTGCGAATTTTAAGCAGATAATGGCGATATTTTTTAACATCCTCATATTCAAGAAATTCTTCGGCCTGGCTGTCCTCAAGCCGTCCCCATTCCAGTTCAAAAAATATCAACTGCCGCCTCACCATGCTGGTTTCTTCAGTGATTTGCTGCAAAAATGCCCCGGCTTGCGAATTATCTACCCTGGTACTGAAGTTGAGAAACGCATAGGATTCACGCCGGCCAAGGTTCTCCGCTATCCTCTCCAACCGCCGTAATGTTCTGGCAAAATCTTTCGGGTTAAGCTCTGCCAGTTTACCCTGACAAAGCTCAACAAGCAGACCTGCTTCCTGATTACATAAATCAAGATCATCTCTGATCAGCTCATCATCAACTGATTCATATAAACCATCCAGGTTCCAGACAATATCTTCTGTACCAAGCTTTTTGTTTATCTTGTCTTTTTCGTTTTTTTTATCAATAACCATGAAAACCCCGTTTTTTTATCCTGAAAGAGCAGCGATAAAAGGCCCCACCGCCCCGGGGCCCTGTTCATCAACAAGACGAATGGTTGCCGTGCCAATTACTGCCATATCCGCCTTGCCTTCCAGCATGGCCACCCCGTCCCGTCCGCCGATACCGAAGCCCACGGCAAGAAGCAGGTCTGTGGCTGCCCGGCAACGGGCCAGATACGCCATCAATTCTTCATTCATTTGTGTCTCTTTGCCGGTAACCCCTCTTCTGGCTACCACATAGACAAAGTCGTCTCCATGTTTGACCACTTCCCGCATGCGTGCGTCTGTGGAGGTTGGAGTAAAAAACGAAATTGCCGATAGGGAAAATTCCCGGCTGAGTGCAAGATAATCCCCGCCTTCTTCCGGTGGCAGATCGGGGATAATGATTCCCTTTAAACCCATCGACCTGCTCTTCTCAAGAAACCTTCTCTCCCCAAAGCGAAAGACAATATTATAATAAGTCATGAACAGAAAATTAACCCCGGAAAACTCATTAACCACTTGCCGGGTAAACTCAAGACACTCATCCACTTTGGTTCCACGGGCAAGAGAATCCTGGTTGGCCTTGACAATCACCGGCCCATCGGCCATTGGTTCTGAAAAAGGTATCTGCAGCTCGATACAGTCCACTCCATTTTCCGCCATCTGCCTGATTACTTCCCGGTTCACCGTAAAAGAAGGATAACCAAGAACCAGATGGGTCATCAAAAGAATAGATTTTGTTTGCCGTCGCCGATAAAGGTCATCTCGCAACTTCATAAAGTGGTACCCTGTAAAGAAAAAAAATAAAAAAGTAAAAAAAATATATCAAAGAGGTTATGGTAACACCACATTGTAATATAATCACCACCTTTCCATGAGGTAATAAAGAATGGGCAAAAAAATATTAGTTCCCGAAGACGGCTCAACATACAGTGCGAACAGTACAGACTACCTGATCAAATTATTTCACCAGGACAGAGATATTCATATCCATCTGCTCACCGTCGTCCCGCATGGACGAGGAGAACAGAGCTGGATGCTTGATGTTGACCCCTTGCGAGCCGGTATACTATCAGGCAATGACAAGATAATCAATGAGTCTATGGAGTATCTTCAAAGAACCAAGGATAAACTCATCCGTAACGGTCTTGCCGGAGAGCAGATTAGCTGTGAAGTGAAAAGTGGCAGGGGGGCAGTCATCAGCACCATTTATCAGACAGCGTCCAGAGGAAACTATGATGCTCTTCTGGTGGGCAGAAGAGGTCTGGGGATTGTGGGGGAAATGTTTCTTGGCAGTGTTTCCCTTGCCCTCCTGGAGAAGTGCAGGAAAATACCGCTCTGGATAATTGACGGAAACATTACCTTTGCCAATCGTTTCCTGTTAGCTG
>CAZHPX010000035.1:0-8945 GCA_964534785.1 uncultured Desulfobulbaceae bacterium
TTCCCCTTCTGGGACTGCACCTGCTGTTTACAGGGGAGATTTCCAGAGAAGTGCTGATGCTGTTTATGGTTGCCGGATACAAGTTTTTCGAGCCCCTGATCAATTTCGGGGCATTTGTGTCCGAGATCCGTTTTATGAACATTGCTGCAGCCAGAATCGCCAAAGTGATGGACACCCCCCCTCTGCCCGAACCTGCCCACCCCTGTTTCCCCAAGGCATTTGATGTGGAATTCAACCGGGTCTGTTTCGGCTATACAGAGACGCCTGTGCTCAACCAACTGAGTGCCCGGTTCCCGGAACAAAGCATCACTGCCCTGGTGGGCCCGTCAGGCAGCGGGAAAACAACCCTTACCAGTTTGATCCCAAGATTCTGGGATGTGGACCGGGGCAGGATAACCATCGGGGGCACAGACATCCGGGACATTGACACCAAGACCCTGAACAGCCTGATCTCAGTGGTTTTCCAGGAGGTTTACCTGTTCAGGGACACCATCCGGAACAATATTCTGGTGGGGAACCCCAAGGCAACTGAAACAGAGATGATCCGTGCCGCCGAACAGGCCCGGTGCCATGATTTTATCCAGGCCCTGGATCAGGGGTATGATACGGTTGTGGATGAAAACGGGGCCAACCTCTCCGGGGGTGAAAAGCAGCGGATATCCATTGCCAGGGCCATTCTCAAAGATGCCCCCATTGTTCTTCTGGATGAGGCCACCGCTTCCCTGGATCCGGAAAACGCCCACCTCATCCAGGAAGCGGTGAACAATATGGTCAATGCCAAAACCATCATCCTCATTGCCCACACCCTGACAACGGTCACAGGAGCAGACCAGATCATTGTCATGGACAAGGGCCGGATTGTGCAAAGGGGCACCCACAAAACCCTGATCACTGCCCCGGGCCTGTACCAAACCCTCTGGGAGATGCAGCAGCAGGCCCGGGGGTGGCGGTTCACTGCCTAAAGTTTCAATTCTCCCCCGGTTTGTACCGGCCGGTGGATCAGAACTCCTACCAGCGGCACACCAGACGCAGCCCGAACTCCCTGGGGGGCGCCGGCAGGCCGTAGCTTGCAAAGCCGTATGCAGGAACGGCTGGTTCATAAAAGGTAAAATACCGTTCGTCAAACAGGTTGGCTGCATACAGGTAAACATCAAAGGCCTCTCCCTCATACCCCAATTTCGCGTTGACCGTGGTTACGGAATCCCGGCTATCAATGTTGTCCGCCTTCCAATAGAACTCGGCTGAGTGAAGCAGGCTGGCCTGGGCCATAATGCCGCTGCTGTGGCGGTAAACCAGGGAGAGATTGGCGGTATAGTCCGGTGTCAGGGGCACTTTGTTTCCGGCATTGTCCTGACCTTCAACAGCATACTGGTCAAACTCGGCATGGGTGAATCCAAAAGCAGCTGAGCCCGTCAACCCGGGTAAGAGCTGCATGTCCAGTTCCAGCTCGGCACCATAGGCAGTGGCTTCCCCAGCGTTGGTTGCCACCGGGTATCCAATAGGGTTCCAGTACATAATCTGCATGTCTTCATATTCGGAGTAGAACAGAACCAGATTGGCTTTGAGCCGGTTGTCCAGCCAGGATGTCTTGGCACCGGCCTCATAGTTCACGGCGTACTGGGGTTTATAAAGGTAGCTTGTGGTCGGGCTGTTGTGCTGGGCGTTGAATCCACCGGGCAGAAAGCTTCTGTTCACTCCTGTGTAGATCATATGCTTGTCCGTGATGTCGTAACTCACTACCAGTTTGGGCAAAAATTCCCTCCAGGTTTCATCGGGCCGGGCCTGGTAGACAAGGGTGTCGCCCTGGATGGATCTGATCTCAGCCTTGCGGTTGACGTATTGCCAGCGCAGCCCTGCCGTCAGTTTCATATCATCAACAAACAGCGGCATCACAACCTGGCCAAATGGAGCGAAATCAAGGGTTTCAAGCTTAAACGGAGAATTGCTGTTCCAGGCCGGAATGCCGAATTGATCGCGGTCAAAATCCCTGTATCCTCCATAGACACCCACAAGCCAGCTCATACCGTCTTTCTCTTCCGGGCTTTGCAGGCGCAGTTCCTGGGTAATCTCTTCACTGGATTCTCCATAGGTGGAATAAATGGACCCGCCGGGAAAAAACACAGGACCTGTATCCACTGATGCTTCCATTTCATCTTTGCGGAAGGTGGTGATGCTATCTAAGGCAGCTCCGGCAAAATCTGCGGATCCATGAAGGGCCAGGTTCAGTATGTCTGTATCCCGGAAGTCTGAGCCATATGCATTGGTTTCTGTTGCTGAGGGATCATCTGCCGGTACCAGAAAGGCCATGGCACCATCCCGCAACCGGGTCAGCCCCATATGAAGGGTAATTTCCGAGTTGTCTGCGGGAACCAGCCGAAGCTGGCCTTTGAACCGGGTCTTGCCCTGGGTGTTGCTGTCAAAGTCATCTGCAAAATCCAGGTAGCCGTCACGGTATTCATGGCTGCCCGACAGGGAGAAAAAAAGTGTGTTGTCAACCACAGGGCCGCTTACGGTGCCTCCGAGCTGATAAGAGTATTCTGTACCGGCATCTGCAAAGGCTGTTCCCGTGACAGTATTCCCGGGGGTTTTGGAAATGATATTAATAACCCCGCCAAAGGCATTTTTTCCATACATGGCGGACTGGGCCCCACGCAGCACCTCAACCCGCTCTATGTTTAAAAGCGAGGCATCAAGGGCTGAGAAGGCATCTGTGGGGACACCGTCAATGTACATGACAAAGGGGCTTGTTTCCGTCCCCACCGAAGTCATTGCACCACGATAGGACAGTCGTACACCGGACTGCATATCGCTGGTGGGGACCAGATTGGGCACCCTGGCAAGAAGATCTTCCACGGTCCGGATATTGTTGTCTTCCAGATCCTGATCCGTGAACACGGTAATGCCCATGGGGGTTTTCTGCAGGTCTGTGCTCCGTTTGTCAGCCGTTACCAATATGGTGTCAAGTTCATGTTTGTCTTGATTTCCTTGATTGTCCGATACAGATACGGGCCGGGCTTGGGCGGGTGACACCGTCATCCAGAGCATGGCCATGCACAGGGCAATCATGCCGGTGTATCTTATGGAAATCTTCATTTGTTTTTTCATCTTTTGTCTCCTTAATGCAGGGTAAATTTTTGATTGATATCCGCAGGCAGTCACTCTTCCATTGATGCTGTTTTTCCTTTACTGAAATTATATACAAAACTGCAGGGCAGATGTCTTGACCCGGATTCGTTAATTTATATCCAATTTTAATTTCCACCGGGTGGTTTTATTCTTTTTTTCCGGAACCGGACAGCAAAAGGATTCTGTTCACCCGGCAGCAGAGGAGTACTGCAGCCATTATGATGCCAATGGTCAGCCCATACCACCAGCCCCGGGGGCCGAAAAGTTCGGGAGAAACGGACTGGCCCAGGGGCAGGGGCATGCCTGAAAGCAGATATCCCAAGGGGATGGATACCAGCCAATAGGCGCCGGCCGTAATGGCAAAGGGGATGGCTGTATCCCCGGCCCCCCTGAGAATACCACTGCAGCAGATCTGGATGGTATCGGCAAGCAAAAAAAAGGCGGAAATCCGTATCATGCCGGTTGCAATCCCTGCAATGGCAGGATCTTCAGCCATCATGACAGCCAGGGGCGCTGCCTTGACATATACCAGAAAACTAATGCTTCCGCCCATAAGGCCCCCGAAGGCCAGGATGCTTGTTGCGGCGTGCACAAGTTTATCCGGGACTCCGGCCCCCATGAGGTTGCCGATGCGGATGGAGGCGGCAAAACTGATGGCCCCCGGTATGGTGAAAAAAAGCATATAGCAGGAGAAGGCGGCCTGGTGAGCAGACACAGGCAGGGCTCCCCGGCTTCCGATGCAAAGGGTAATGACGGATAATACCAGATATTCGTTGGTAAATCCCAATCCAATGGGGGCACCGAGTCTGAACATCTGCTTCAGGGCCCCGGCCCTGGGCAGGGGGATATGGGTCAGCAGCCGGGACCCCTGGAACCGTTTGGAAAAAGCCGTATATCCGGTCACTATTATGAAAAACATCCCCATTGAGATAGAGGTGGCCAGACCGCACCCCCGTGCACCCAGTGCCGGGAAGCCAAAGTGTCCAAACATCAGAATATAGTTGAGAAACGCATTGCAGCAGACAACCAAAACCGCCATGAATGTCACCGGATATATGGCTTTCTGCCCCTCGCAATAGAACCGTATAGCAATTGCGGCAGCCCCCAGGGGAAATCCCGTCACCACCATCCGGACATAGCCCTGGGCTGTCCGGACCAGAGGGGCATCCGGGCTGAAAATCCCAAGCACCGGGCAGATAAGCCAGACAACCAGGGCTGCGGCCCCGCCCAGACCCAGCCCCATCCATATGCCCTGCCATGCGGTATGACGGACCTTTTCTCTGTCTCCGGCCCCGAAATACTGCGCGATCATGATCAGGGTACCGAACAGGATACCGATCACAAAATAATACACCGGCATCCACAGGGCCACACCCATTGCCACCCCCCCGAGTTCCACGGCACCGAGCCTGGCTGTCATAACGGTATCAATGATGCCGTTGGCAGTCTGGGCATACTGGGAGAGCAAAATGGGAAGAAAAATGGGAAGAAACCCTGAAACTTCGGTTTTGAAAAGGGAAAAGGTGCGCACGGTTCATCCTTGTTGGCAGTTGAATTTCACATCACGGGTCCGGAAGACTATAGCAGCTGGAGCAGCCTTGTCCTTAACCCAAAAACACAAAATAATATACCGAGTTGACACAGGCTTAAATTTATTGTAAGTTATACCTGTCTTTTTTAGGTAGGCAGATTGTTTTTTAAGATCTGCAATCCCATGCCCATTCTGAACCGGGCTGCCGGGGCTGCAGCAATTATGAGGAAGCATTTATGTTGTACGAATCCATTGAGCAGGAGGCGGTCAGGTGGAATTTTAACAAGCCTGAACCCTTCTCCCGGTATTATGCCCGGCAAAAGCATATGGATCTGGCAGGTTCTCCGGTAAAACTCTCCATGGACTACGACCAGGAACAGCTAAATGGCTGGATGATCGAACCCCTTGAAGGGATCTTTCTTGCCGTGTGTGATTCCAAAGTTACACGCTCCCATCAAAAACAATTCAATTGTGATGTGCCGCAGATCATTTTCATGCTGCTGCTGGATGGCAGGATCGGTCACTCTTTTGAGCAGACAAACCATGATTTCCAGCTGGAAAAGAACATGTTTTTCTGGGGGGACTATTCAGGGGTGAGCGGTGTGACGGAAATGCCGGCAGAACAGACCTACCGCCATGTCAGTTTTTCCTTGAGAAAAGAGATGTTTTCCCGGCATTTCGGGATCCGGACAGGAGAGCGGATTTTAAACCGGCTTATGGACAACCTGAACCGTTCCGGCCGGAACCAGCCCCATGTGATGGGGTTGGCCAGTCCGGATATCATCATGGCGGGCCAGCGCCTTTTTGATCTGTCCGGCACCGCCCTTTTTGATGTGCTTAAACTTAAATCAGCTGCCATTGAATTTATCACCAAACTGATACTGGCGGTACTGGGCTGCAGGGCTGCTTCAAAAACAGCATTTTCACCCCAGGACATCCACGCCATTAAAACACTGAAAAACCGCCTGGAAAATGATATTTTCAACAGCGGCAATATTGTTGAGCTCTGTGCCTCCATCGGAATGAGCCGTTCCAAGGCAAGCACGGTATTCAAGCAAATGTACAATACCACCATCGGCAAATACCAGCGGACCTGCAGGATGGTCTATGCCTATAACATGCTTTCCTCCAGGACAACAAATGTCAGTGAATGTGCATATGAACTTGGATATACCAATATCGGCCATTTTATATCTGCATTTAAAAAACAGTATAAAAAGACACCGGGTGAGGTGTTTGCCCGGGGCGCCGCCTCAGTGGACAATGAGCTGCCGTCATAACCCCCGGGGTTATTCCCCTGCCATGTCCAGCAGGGGGGTGGCCACAATACTTCCATTGTCCGCCATGATCTGGGACATGATTTCCATATGATAAATGTCAATGGGATGGGTGGAGGACTGGAATGCCTCAAAGGCTTCTTCTATGGACTGTGCCCGCATATACCATAAAAGGTAAGTCCGGTTTCCCATCTCAAATTTAAACCAGGATTCGATCTCGACCCCTTCATGGCCCAAAACCGCCGTTACCTCATCCAGACGTCGGGACAAGGTCTGTCTCCATTCCTCAAGTTTTTGTTCACAATCCGGCTTTAAGCGGATCACACCAGATGCTGTTTCCATTGTGTTATCTCCTTTTGCTGTGAGTATGATGCAGCTTTGGAGATTTAAATACAAAAAAGCAGACGGCATGTAATGACCGGGTTTCTTTAATTTATATCCGGTTTTGATTTCCCTTTAGTAAGACAGCTTAACTTATGAGGCTTTTAAGGGGTCTATCATTCACCGGTCAGATTATTATGGCGCTGACCCAAAAGAGATCAAAGTCCATCTGCATTTAACTTTTCCTGGGTCACCTTCACCTGTTTTTTATTATGAGAAAACCGCCAATGCTTTATAATGATTTTTTTACTGAACTCTCTATACTTGCTTTTCTGTCTGGTTTTTGCTGTTCATTTTTTCATGAAAATGGCATATATAATTTTTTTATATTTTTATGCCATTGTATGAATTTGGAATTTTAATTTGAAAATCCAAGCGTCCAGCCCATTTTCCAATAAAACCTAATCCTGAGTTTCCATGTCAACTTCTATGAGTATAGATGCCGGACCATCTTTGTTTTCCTTAACCAGCCAGTATGCCGGATACTGGACCGAACAGACAGGAGCCCCTTGATGCGCTTTTTAAAAGACCTCATAACCAGAAGATTCAGGCAACCGGAAACCGCTCCCCTGAATGATAATTCAATCATCAAGCCAAAAGATATGATAAGCCGGTTAACGGTTGAAGAGTTGTCACTCACAGCAGATCAGTATTTTAAATCTGTTTCAGATCCAATCCCCTTGATGGCCAATCCATTCTGGAATTTGGCTGATTCCCCCCAACTACTGGAGCATATGGGATTTTTACTATCAGGTCTCCACATTGGAAAGACCATGAAAATTCTGGAGTTTGGGGCCGGAACATGCTGGCTTTCCCGGTATCTGAATCAACTCCAGTGCCGGACCATATCCTGTGATGTATCAAAAACAGCCCTTGAAATGGGCAAGCGCCTGTTTCAGGAGTTTCCAATTGCAGGGGAGTCTGTTTCAGAACCTGAATTCCTGGTATTTGACGGCCACACCCTGGATCTGCCGGACCATTGTGTGGACCGAATTATATGTAATGATGCCTTTCATCACGTTCCAAATCAGGAAGAGGTACTTTCGGAACTTGCCCGGGTATTAAAACCGGGAGGGATTGCTGGATTTGCAGAGCCCGGCAGGTACCATTCCCAATCGCCCAACTCCCAGTTCGAAATGAAAACCTTTAATGTTCTTGAAAATGATATCCATCCGGACCAGGTATTTGCAATAGCCAAAAAACATGGCTTCACCGACATCCGTTTCAAACTGATGTCTGATATGGACGTCGCCCTGAACCAACTCCAGAATTTGACAGGACCAAGACAGGACAAGGATCTGATCCGAGCGATCAAAAACAATATCAAACAGGAGATGACCAACAGAACTGTCTTTTTCTTATACAAAGGGAAGCTGGTCCGGGACAGCAGAGCCCCTGCCGGACTCTCTCATTCTATAAAAACTGAGAACTGTCAGTTCCAGGTGCCGAAAGGGGAAAATCTGTATGTCCCAATCAGAATTACCAACACCGGCAGTGCAAAATGGATGATCCGGAATATCAAAAGTATAGGGGTGGTCAACATAGGGACACACCTGTATGATGAAAACCAGCGGCTGATCAATTTTGATTTTTCACGGCACAGGCTCACAAAACCGGTGGAACCGGGAGAAGCCTTTGACAAAACCCTAGTGTTCAATTTTTGTGACAGGGGCCACTACAGGATTGCCATCGACATGGTCTCAGAAGGGATTGCCTGGTTTGAAAAAAGAGGCTCACAGCCAAAAATCATTACGATTATTGTAAATTAGCAACAGGCAAGGGATGGCGGTTTACTGTTTGTTTCACCCCGGCTTTCTGGCCATATCCATATCCAGTTGTCCCATAGGGGTTTCAAGGGTTCTGGAACGAACCGGGGAAAACCCGCAATCCACCATGGCCTGGGCAATGTCGCCCTGGTCAAAGGTGAGGTCAAGGCCCATCTGCATTGAGGGAATGACCGCTTCCAGCATGGTATCCGGCCGGGTCTGTTCATGGGTCATACCGTCCTGAAAGCTTACAAACCAGCCCCCGGGCTTGAGTGCTGCAAAAATTTTTGAGAACAGCGGGGCAAGACGGGTTTTGACAAAATTCAATGTGGCGCTGGCATAAATCAGGTCATAGCCGGCTCCGATATCCACTGTCATATAATCCCCGGGCAGATAGGATACCCGGTCTTCTGCTCCCTGGGCTTCCACAAATCCGGCGGCTGCTTTTAGTACAGGCTCCCTGTCCAAAAGCACACTGGTCAGCCCGGGATTGCGTTCCATAAGATAAAGGGAAAAGACCCCGTGGCCGCAGCCCAGATCCAGCATCTTTTCAAATCCAAAGAATCCTGGAATCTCTTCAATTCTATCAGCCACCAGACTGCCGGTTCCCCCAAATACCCATGCCGAGGACAGTTTTACCTTTTCCGCCCAGAAACCGGGGTCGGTAAATGACTCATCCCCTGCCGGGGACGGGCCTTTTTTCAGTAATGCCCTCAGAAACTCATCCGGTTCAGGGCTGCCCATGCGGTCCTGCCTGAGAAACTCTCCCACATAGGTGGCAGAGGTGGTAACCAGAAAGGTCTGGGCCAGTGGGGAATTTGGTGATAAGTAATCGCTTTTCGAGGGAGGGCCAGAGATAAAAAA
>CAZHPX010000036.1:0-8912 GCA_964534785.1 uncultured Desulfobulbaceae bacterium
GCATTCGTAATGCGAGGGTCAGCGGTTCAAATCCGCTTACCGGCTCCATTTTTGTAAAACCCCTGAAGCTTGTATGGTCTGATTCCCGTAGGGGCGGATTTCATATCCACCCCGGATTCCTTGTGCCCATTCTGTGAGCAGTTACCTTTATCCTCGTTGCACCGCTCCGCGGGGTAATGCCATCCGGCACTCAGTTTTGTTTTTCAAGTACTGAGGTCGTATCACAGGTATGAGTGCCGGATGCGGGTGAGGCGAATAGAACGAAAATGGGGTGATAGTCGAACATTTACAAACTGACAGGAGAAGGCGGCAGCAGGCTGTGGGCATAAATATTTGAGGGATCAGGATGTTTAATGAGAAAGCTGAGTCCGTTGTTTCCGTGCTTATTAACGATTGATATAAAGGCGGCCACATCGGTCTGTCCGTGAATAAAAACAGATACCTGTCTTTTCATCTGTTGAACCAACGCTTGCAGGCCAACAGGGTGTTTGATATATATACCCGTTACAAATTCCATATCTGCCAGTTTTGCTGCCCGTTCAACAGCATCGGATAGAGAACCCATTTCATCGACAAGACCGAGTTCTTTGGCTTTCATGCCGTCCCAGATACGGCCCTCGGCGGCGGCTTTCACCTTTGCCATGGGCATGTCCCGTCCCTCGCTGATGATGGTAAGAAACCTATGGTAGCCATTCTCAACTTTCAACTGTGTTGCTCGGTATAGAATGGGATCAAGGGGGCGGACCAAAGAGGCTCCGCCCGCCACGGAAGTTGTCCCGGTACCGTCACTGTAAATGCCTGCCTTTGCAAGAGTCTGATCAATTGTTGGTATGGCACCGAAGACACCGATGGAACCAGTCAGGGTTACCGGAGAAGCCATAATCAGATCAGCATTGGCAGAGAGCCAGTATGCTCCTGATGCGGCCATGGATGCCATGGAAATCACGACAGGCTTTCCGGCATCACGGCAACGCAGGAGTTCCTGGCGAATTCTCTCCGAGGCAAAAGCAGAACCGCCGCCGGAATCAATACGAAGGACAAGTGCTTTTATGGAATCGTCTCTTATAATTCTCTGTATCTGTCTGGCAATTGCTTCTGCACTGATTTCCCCAATTGCACCTCCTTCTGAGACAATATCTCCCTGAGCAATGATTATACCAACCGCAGGTTTATCTTTTTTCCGTTTGCTGTAGGATGGTTGTATGGTTTGCATATAATCATAAAATGAGATATTTCTGAGACCGGGACCGGTCTCACTCCTGCCCACCAGGTTGATAAGATGGTCTTTAAGTTGTTCACGGGTCTTCAGGCCGTCAATCAAACCGTTATTCAGAGCCATTGCCGCACTGTCACCATTGGTTTTTTCAAGGTAAATATCCTGATTGTTGATAAGATTGTTGATTCTCTCAACGGTGAGTTCCCTCTGTTTGGCTATATCATGGCAAAACAAATTCCAGAGAGAACTGAGCCATTTCTGATTGGCCTCTTTTGCGGCAGGGGACATGTCGTCGCGCATGAACGGCTCAAGGGCTGCCTTATAAGTGCCGGCTTTGAAGGTGTGAAACTGAATGCTCAATCTGTCGAGAAAGCTTTTCATATAGAGACGGTACATGCCGAATCCATGTAATCCTACCTCACCCATGGGATTCATGAATATTTCATCGGCATGGGCGGCCAGATAATACTGGGCCTGGTTAAAGGAGTCTCCGGCAGCGATGACTTTTTTACCGCTGGCTTTGAACTGTTCAATGGCCTGACCAATATCAATAAGCTGGTTTAGGCTGATTGATTCAATCTTTGCCGGGTAAATAACCATTAATTTTATCCTTTCGTCCCTGGTTGCAGCATTTATTGCATCAAGGATACCCTGAAGCGGGGTTTCCATATGTACAGGAACACCAAAAAATCTACCGGCTGCTTTTGTGATGGGATCTATAACAGATCGTTGCTCAACTATGTCACCTTCGGGGGCCAGAATAAGGGCGGCACCATCAGGGACATTAACTGGAGGACGAAAAAAAATAATAACCAGGAGAATGAGCAGGGGAAGAATAAGGATGAGGTTGGCAAACACTCGTACTCCGGTAATCAATGTTTTCCAGATGATCTTGATAATTTTTAAAATCAGTTTCATGATAAATTATAAGTAAAATTTTTGTGCCGGTTTCTAAGGGGTTGTTACAAAATAAACATTACATTTCATTTTTTAGTGCTTCGCTAAGTTCATGAAGTGAATAAGGTTTCTTAATAAATCGTTTGATTCCAAGTTTTCGGGCCTGTTCCATATCTGTCTGGTTAGCACTGCCGCTGATGACAATTGCTTTCAGCTCTGGCTGATGCTTAAGAACTTGTTGGTATATTTCACAACCGCTGGTTCCCGGAGTCATGATCAGATCAAGCAGAATCATGTCAACCGGATTGTTTCTGATAAATTTGACAGCTTCATCTCCGTTGACAACTGCATCCACTTTATAACCAAGCCTGGCAAGAAAACGAGAGGCTATTTCCCGGTGGCTTTCCAGATCATCAATAATTAGAATCAGTTCTCCTTTTCCCATGTGGATATCTTCGGGATTAGTCAGAGACTCGCATTTTTGTTTTTGCCGGCAAACAGGAAAATAAAACGTGAACTCTGTCCCGTGTTCTGAGCTTTTCAGGTCAATAAACCCACCATGATCATGGACACTGTTCCAGACCACGGCAAGCCCCAGCCCGGTTCCGCTTCGTCCCATTACCTTCTTACTGTAAAATGGTTCAAAAATGCGTGCTTGTTCATCAGGATGAATGCCGGAACCATTATCTTTTACCTGAATGGTCACATACTCCCCGGGTTCAATCAGTTCATATCCTTTTATTGCCGTGGGTACGAATTGATTGTCGGTGGTGATCAGAATTTCTCCTTTATTCTGATCAGCCTCCATTGCATTATGGACAAGATTCATCAGTAACTTGTAGATATGGATAGATGAACAAAGAATATTGTTAAACTTATCAGTTAGTTTCGTGCTTATAGTGATGCCGGGATAGCGGCGGCACAGCTCCCTGTATTCCGCAGAGTCAACATAAATGTTTACAAGGGCGTTGAGACTGCATATTTCTTTTTTTGATGATGTCCCCCGGGCGACGGTGAGGAGGTCATTGACAACGGCTGCTGCCCGTTTACCGGCATCGCGAATCGTCTCTATCTTCTTGCGATGGGCAAAATCATGGGGAAGTTCCATGAGTAACAGCTCTGGATAGGTGACGACCCCAGTGAGAATATTGTTGAGGTCATGGGCAACTGATCCCGCCATCAGGCCAAGGGACTCCATGCGTCTGGCATCTGTCAGCTTCTGTTTAAGAGCTGATTGTTTTTCTTCGATCTGCTTATAGGCACTCATATCCCGGATAGTGGCAACCTGGGCATCTCTGCCAAAGTATTCAATCTGTTTGATTCGCATCTCCAGGGGGAATCTGCTTTTGTCCCGACGGATACCGATGGCTTCAAAAGGCCCGGAAGTATTTGGGTCTTGTCGAAACGGTATGGTTTTTATGGAGTCCCGATCAAGAAGGATGTTGAAGAAATTACAGCCCAACAGCTCTTTTTCAGTATAGCCAAACATTTTGCAGAGTTGTTCGTTGGTCAGGAGCAGGTTTTCAGAACTGTAGATAATTATTCCTTCTGAGGTGGCACGGGCGAGCTGGTAAAATCGTTTTTCACTTTCCTTGAGTTCTTTTTCCAATCGTTTGTATTCAATACCCCGGTTCAGGGTGCGAAAGAGCTGGTCGGGGTTGAAGGGTTTGTTTAAGTAATCGTACACGCCGTTTCGTAACGATTCAACCGCGTTTTCAAGAGTGGCCTGGCCGGTGAGGATAATAACAACGGTATCCGGGAATTTTTCTTTAAGGTTTGAGGCCACTTCAAGCCCGCTGATATCGGGAAGTCCTATATCAAGAAGAACAGCGTCATAGCGGTAATTTTCCAGGTTAAAGAGTGCGGTCTGTCCTGTATGGGCAATTTCGACATCATACCCGTCTGCGGTCAAGAGGACTTTCAGGCTGGCACAATATTTTGGCTCATCATCGATGAGGAGAACTGTAGTATTCATGGGCTTGTAGTTGTTATTGTATGAGTTATGTATGAATACCTGTACCTATTTAATATTTTTTTAATAATGTTTTCTTTATATAAAAATCTGTCCCGATTACCACCGAACCTCAGCTAACTTTAAAATTAGCTGTGGCAACGAGAAAAGTGTTACTTAGCGTTGTTTTTTAGGGTCGTAACTGCTTGAGAACTAACACCTCGTTTAAATTGAGTTTTTTTTTGACGCACACCCCTCTCTTGTGTTAATTCTGATATATCGGAAAAGCAAAGTTTTCAGGGGGGGGAAATAGTTCTCATTAGACAGGAGCTATATATCCCCCCGTAACCATTATCTTTGGTAACAACCCCTCTGGGCATAAGGAAAAATATCTGCGGAACCGGGTCTAAGGCCCCGCAAGAGTGTTTATCGTAAAGCTCCGGTTCCGGTCAAATAACGTAAGCAATGGTTAAAACCCGCTGTTTTTATGTATCGGAAAAATATCTGTCCACAGAGCATTATATTCAGGGTCAGTATGCTATACCATGGTGCCTGCCGGGTGAGAGCCAAAATGTTTTTTCGATTACCTGAGCTTGGGTGGTAATCAGAAAATCTTTTGCAGATAAGAGTGATTTTCCCGGAAATTTTTTTTAATTTAATACATTGAGCAATGAACCTTAACATCTATGGAAAGTCAAAAGAAAAATATAATTATCTTAAAAAACAATAACAACTTAGCAAATATGCTAAGTTGTCTGCAACAAAGATGTACAATCTATCTTGTTCCTGAATCCGTGACGAAAAAGCCTTGAAAATTGTTAGAACTACCTTATTTATCGATATTAATATCGATAAATAAAAAAAATGTTCGACTATCATCCCACGGAGTCTACGCTCTCTCCTTTTTGCCCGATTCGCCTCACTCATATATAACTCAATAGTGACTAAGGCGAATTGAACAAACCTGGGGCATGTCAAACAGTTACAGGCTATTGGTTATAGAACTGATCTACCAGTAACCCGAATGTTTACATAAAAAAACATGGCCTATATTTTAAAAAGGCATGGTTATGCGGAATGTTGTTGAACCGGAAATTGAATCATAGTCAACAGTTCCGCCAAGAGCTTCAACTGCCCGGGCGGTTATGGCCAGCCCCAGGCCTCCATGCCCTCCGGTCTTGGTTGTGACTCCTGCCTGGAAAATAGTTTTCTGGAGATGTTTGGGAATGCCCGGGCCGTCATCATGGATGGTCATCAGGACATGGCCATGTTTTTTTGTGGAGCTTTTTAAAGTAGTGCTTACGGTTACTGTTCCCTCACCGCATAATGAGTCAAAAGAGTTATTCAGCAGGTTATGAATAATCTGGCCCAGATAGTTTTTATCGGTCCGGACAGCGGGCAAGCTGTTATCCGGACGAAACCTGATGACTACTTTGCTGTTGTCAGATTTACTGATGCTATAGAGGCGGATAATGTCTTCAAGGGTTTTGTTGATGTCGATTAACTGCAGTTCCGGTTTCAGAGTCTCGGTTGCAATATCATTGAGTTGACTGGTAATCTGCCCTATTCTGGCAAATTCCTCGTCCATAATGGCCAGTTCTTCCTGTATATTGCTATCGTTATTTTTCAGTTTAAAGTCAATAACTTTCAGGTAGTTACGGAGAATAGCCAACGGGTTGTTTATTTCATGGCCAATTTTTCTGGCGAGCAGACTCGTTGCTTTAAGTCGTTCTTTTGCAATATGTTTAGCTGTAATATCATGATAATGTAACATGTATATACAGGATGCGGCCTGGCTGGCAAGAAATTGCAGAGATGTTGTCTGGGCGATCATCTTTATATAGTCAACGCGGGATATATTTGTGACAAGTGCTCCTATTTTATATTCCTGATGGAGCATTGGAATAACCATAATTCCGTCAGCAGACATAACATTTTCAAGCATATTGTCGATGGGGGATATTTCCCCTGTCTCATTGGTCATGCAGGAGTGGACGATCTGATTAAGTTCAATGGCCTGGCCAATCAAATTGTCCTGGTAATGCTCAATCTCAAAAGTTATAGATTCAACTTTTTCGCAGAGAGGATTGTTAAAAGATGTATAGCCATGCAGTTGATTGCCGGTATGGTCTATGAGGATAAAGAAGCTTTTTTCTCTGTTGAATAAAATTGTCAGGCTCTGCTCCATGGCATGGGCAATTTGATTTATGTCTTTTGCCTTGAGCAGATTATCCAGAAAACCGGTAAGCTGAGCCATATGCCGTACATTATCTGTCAACTCGCTGGGATTTTCGGGGGGGGGATTTTCAATATTTCTTTCAGGTGGTTCCGTTAGAGTGTGTTTTTGGGGAATACTTATGCCAAGGTTGCGAGATACCTCCTGGACTTGTTCGTCCATCCCCTTCATCAGTTCTTCAACCTGGTAAGGAGAAAGTCGGAAAAACAGGTTTGCGACTTCATTGCAAACCTGCTCCATGTTATCGCTGTGACTGATGAGATTGGCAAGAAAGACAATGCGGGTTAATGGTGATTTTCTCTTAACCACATCCACCGGGTGATGATGATATTTAACTGCATCAACGATGGTATTGTCAAGCCCCCATTCTTTGAGCAGCCAGGCTCCGGCATCACAATGATTGATATGAAATTTTTTTTGTTCCTGAAAGGGCAGTTGATCGTCATGGCAACGATTTTTTTTAATAAGCAGGGGGATATATTTTCCAGGGAATGCTATCCAAAACAGCAATTTCCCGATATCGTGGAGCAGAGATGCGAGGTAGGCTTGAGAAGAATTGGTGTATGAAATCGCATCCGCCAGTTGCCCAGCAATGATTGCATTCTTGTATGAATGAAGCCAGAAACGATTCATATTGAGCAGCCTGTTGGTTTTCAGTTGACGGAATGTCTGTTGAACTGAAACACTTATGGCCAGGTTTTTGACCGTATCTGTCCCAAGGTAAACCGTGGCCTGACGAACATCAGTAAATGAAGTCCTGGCACCGATAAAGGCAGATTTGCAAAGCTGGAGTATCTTGGCTGCCAGGGCAGCATCTTTTTCAATAAGCTTTCCTGCTTTTTGAAGGTCTATTTCGGTTTGTTGACAGATATCAATTAGTTGAATTAGAACTTGCGGTATCATCGGCAGGTTGCCGGATGATTTAATTTTTTTAAAGGGAAGATATGGATCTTTGGTATTGGACATTATGGCAATTGCAGAATTTCCAGGTTCTATTTTAAATTTATATGTCACACCTAATCATACTTACAGATTATACCATATAAAAAAAAGAAATCCAGGGATATGAGATAAAAAGATAATGTTTTCAAATATTACCATGGAAAGGATAGAGAATTAATCAGGATAACAGTAATGCTGGCCCTTATAGTTGTTAAACTCTAACATATTGTCATTTATCCGGGTTATATAATCAGGGGTGAGCGGAATTTTTCCTCCTCCATGGGGTGCGTCCAGGGCATAGGTTGGGATGGCCATGCCGGAAATGTGACCAATCATGCTCTTCATGATTTTCAGACCTGTTTCAATTGAAGTACGAAAATGACCAGTGCCAGTGGTCAAGTCTGCCTGAAAAAGATAATAGGGTTTGACCCTGATGGTAAGCAGCTTCCGCATGAGGTCAATCATGGTTTCCGGGGTATCGTTAACTCCTTTGAGAAGAACGCTCTGGCATCCCACAGGAATACCAGCATCGACAAGCATGGTACAGGCCTTTGCCGCCTCCGCACTTATTTCAGTAGGATGATTGAAGTGGGTATTGATATAGAGAGGATGATGTTTTTTCAGGACGGTAACCAGTTCCGGGGTGATTCGCATGGGCAGGGTGCATGGCATACGGGTACCGATACGGATGATCTCAATGGAAGGAATAGCCTGCAGGCTGGTAAGTATTTCGTCAAGCCTCTGGTCAGACAGGATCAGCGGGTCACCACCGGAAACAAGAACTTCCCTGATTTGCGGCGTTTTTTTTAAATAATCGAGTCCGGCCTGAATGGTTGCTCCGTTGATAACCATTTCTTTTTTACCGACCTTGCGTTTACGGGTACAGAACCGGCAATACATGGCACATTCACGGCTTACCAGAAATAATGCCCGGTCGGGATACTTATGGACCAGGTTTGCCACCGGACTTAAATTTTCTTCGTTTAAGGGATCAGCCATTCCGCCGGACATCGCAAGTTCGGCAATATCGGGAACAGCCTGTTTATAGAGAGGGCTCCCGTGCTCCTTTATCAAATTGAGATAGTATGGATTGATTCGGACGGGATAAATGTCTGCAACCTGTTCCAGTTCAGCCTGATTACAGCCAAACAAAGTGGCAATCTTTTGCGGAGAGGTAATACTATTGTTGAGAATACTTTTCCAACCGGTCATTGCCTGTTATTTTGAATGTTGTTTGTAGGTATAAAATATCATTATAATCCCGGCATTGTCCAGATTATCCACCCTGTATCCCTTATGAAGCAGCAGACTGAGTGCCGGAGAATCTGTTTTTCAGTTGATGATACCATATACCGCTCATCAACCAGGAATAGCCGTAAGTCCCAATAATAATAATGACAAATGTTTTGGCAATATCCAGGGATGAGCCATCCAGGGAAAAGGCCGGTACATAACCAAAAAGAAATGGACCGAGATAGAGAAATTTGGCGAATCTGAAGGCGGAAAAGGCGGTGAGCCACATATTGGCTTTGGCAATGGTAGCTCCGGCAAAGGCAGCGATACAGACCGGCGGGGTAATATTGGAATCCTGGGAGAGCCAGTAGACAATCATATGGGCTGCCAGTACGTTAACGCCGAGATGGGTTAGAGCCGGAACTGCAACCACTGCT
>CAZHPX010000037.1:0-6022 GCA_964534785.1 uncultured Desulfobulbaceae bacterium
TGTTAGCTGTTCACGCCATGCCGGCTTCACTCATGGCCGCCGATCACCTCGCCTTTATCGTCAAGGAAAAACCGGATACAGAAATATTACTCTACCACTCACGCAAACTTTTTGGTACAAAACCAGATACAAGAGAAAAAGATTTTTATCCACAATGGGGTCAAGAATGGTGTAAACAGCATCTTGACCTGGACAACCATCTGTTTAACGCCCATACCGAGGTCCTGGTTAAAGGCGGGATTGATAAAAAGCAGATTAAAATTCTGCCCATGCAAAAGAAACTCGATGTCAGTCACGACCTGCTCAATCAGGCAAAACAACGGGAATGCGGAACCATTATTCTGGGAAGACGAGGTGGAGGTTTTTCCAGAGGGTTGCTTGGCGGGGTTACCGACAAGGTCACCAGAAACGCCCAGGATGTGACGATCTGGCTGATTAACGGTTAGGAGTTATTTACGGACAGCCCCTTAACCAGTCTCAATCCTGCCCCTGAGCCGGAAGGACTGTAAAACCGGCCCGATTATCTTCTCGCAGATATTTTACCGCAAGGGCATGTATCTCCTTACTGCTGATGGAGCTGTAATCTTCAAGAATCGTCAATGGCCACTGCAACTGTTCAGGATGACGAACCGAAAGAGATAAAACCGAACCTGACCAGTACTGGTTTGTCTGCTGCATATCCTTGATAAAGGTCTTGCCGGTGGCAATGATTCGCTGTAACTCATCTGCACTTATCCGGTTGGCAGACAGGTCATCAGTGATTTGCCCCACGGCCATCCAGACCTCATCTACCTTGTCAGGGGCAACGGTTAATACAGCCCGCAGCAGGCCGTAACCGTCATCGACCCGGCTGGCAAAATGATAAGCTCCCGGTGAATAAGCCACCCCCAGCTCTTCTCTGACTTTTACCCTTAACCGGTCGGCAAAGACCAGGGCAAGAACATGCAAACGCCGACTGCGATGAATATCCCAGAAATCATCAGTGAGCCAGCCCACCACAACTGCGGCCTTGTTATCTTCTGTATCAACAAGGAATTTATGATCCCGCCCGCCCGGAAACTTAACAGGTTGCTTATTTTTATAGTTTTTTATTTCCCCGAGGCCGGAACGATCAGGAAAATATTTTCCTGCCAGACGAATCACCTCGTCCGGATTGACATCACCGACCACGGATATTTCAAGACCACTGCGGTGAAATATATCCTCTAACCATTTTCTGACCTGATCAAGCTCAAGCTCCATGAGCTGTTCCCTCTCAGGCATACTGTAACGAGGATTATTGCCGGAAAAAAATCTGCCGTTTTGTAACTGCACGGTTCCATCAATGGATTTTTCCATGGCATGATAAGACTGGCCAAACTTTGTCATGGTTCGGGAAAAAGCCGGTTCCCGAAAAGCAGGGTCGGTTAAATGGGCCTGAACAAGCTGAAAAAGAAGTTCCAGCTCGTGACTCAAGCCCTGGCCTGAAAAAACAAAACTATCCGGCTTTACTGAAAACTTCAATGAACAGGTTTGCCCGGCAAGGGCCGCGTTTAACTGTTCACGGGTCATCCTGCCAAGCCCGCTCTCATAAATAACCGCCTCCGCAAGTTTCCCCAGGCCGGGGACAGGTTCAGATAATAAACCATCACCAAAGTGAACCGCTATCAACACCTCGTCATCTTTAAAATCTGTCTGTTTTATATTTATTTGCAAACCGTTATTTAAGACTACGGTTGTAGCATCAATGCCGGTATGTTCAATACGATTCACCACATATGCTGACCCGGACGGTGGTTCAAGATACGGAAAATCAACCGCTTCAGCCTGTTGCCATGGCAGGGTTATATTTTTTTTTGATTCCTCCCAGGCCCTGATTATCTGCTCTTTCGGGTTTTCTTCATTTTCTCCAGGCTCAGCCGTCCCTGATACCTCAAGGAGATAATCATGTCCCACCACCATACGGGCAAGAGCTTCATTGACCTCCTTTTTCCCCATTACCTTAAGCATCCGCAAAAACAACTCCTGTTCCCCGGCAGGCGACATCAATATCTCGTTATTGTTCAAGTTACGGATAATCTTCATTGCCAGATCATTGCTTTTCCGGTTAGCAGCGGTGCGGACATTTTTATCCAACCAGGCTGTTATCTCATCTTTAACCCTGGCAAGTTCAACATCGGTTATCCCATGCTCAATACTCTGGCGAAGGGTCTGCTCAAGCAGGGCAAGCCCCTGCTGCCAACCCTTATCCGTGGTCTGTCCAGACAGGCTGAAATAACCGAACCTCTGTAAAAAAACCCCGCTATGCACTGAAGTTGCAGAAAACGGACTCTCACCACTGTCAATGAGATGATCAAGCCGATTGGCAAGCAGGGAAGCTGCTGCAAAGTTTTCCAGCATTTCCTGCCTGGTGATAGTCGTGTCCGGTCGTGGTTCCACATTCCAGGTGGTTGAAATGGAGACATTGGTCAGGCCAAGATCAGGTTCATGAAGATAAAAAACATCCACACCGCCCCTGTTTTTATCAATCAAACCATAATCAAAACATTGGGGCCGGCCATCACCGGGCTGCAGCTCCACAAAACCGGCATTAATCGCCCTTATTCCTTCTTCCGTAGGAATATCGCCAACCAGGACAACAATCATGTTATCCGGCCGATACCAGTCATCATAAAAATCTCTAAGTATGCGGCTATCAGCAGCAAGCAGAGTCTCTTTAATACCGATGGGGTCCCGCTCCACCAGCCTTGTGCCAGCAAACTGATGTTTCAGCCGTCCCTTTCTTACCCTGGAAGCAGCGGTGTCACGAACCATCTTCTCCGCCAGAATCACGCCCCGTTCCCGATCCACCTCTTCCTCCAGAATCAATGCCCGCCTGGCAAAATCAGCAAGAAGCAGCACTCCCTTGTCAAGAATTTTACCATCGCCTGATGGCAGAAACATCTTATAAACAGTTTCATCAAAACTGACATGGGCATTGGTATCCGCACCAAAAGCCATACCTATGGACTGAAAAAACTCAACCATGGTTCCGGGTGGATAATTTTCACTGCCATTAAAGAGCATGTGCTCAAGAAAATGGGCAAGCCCGCGTTGTTCATCGGTTTCATGGAGCGAACCGGCCTGGACATTCAGATAAATGGCAACCCTTCCTCCTGGTTCATGGTTTTCCTTGATTATATAACGAAGTCCGTTGGCAAGAGTGCCAAAGAACAAAGCGGGATCAGGCTGCAAATCACTGCCATCATGGGGCCACCCCTGACTGATGCAGGAAGCATGTTGATCGGTGTTGCCTGAAAGTGAGCGGTATCCACAACCGGTAAATGCAGAGGTAAAAAAGAACAGGAACAATAAGAAAAAAACTGATTTATAGGGGGTGAATGAATATTTTTTCTGCATATTTATTTTTTTTAATGTTTTTTAAAAAAATTCTGCGATAATCTACCCAGAAGATTAAAATAAACTTTTTACCTACCCCCGGAAAATAACACACACAGAACTCAAAAAACATGAATATTTACAAAAAAACAGCACTTATTCCTGGAGCATCTATGGGGATTGGCAGGGCTATAGCAGGAAAACTGGCAGGAAAAGGGGTTCGCCTGATCATGCCCTGGTATGACCGGCCGGACGCCGTTAAATCAATGAAAGAGGAGTTTTCAAATAAAGAACAGGGACATATCTTCATACAGGCTGATCTTCGCCACAAAGATGAAGTCAGACTGGTTGCCGACACCATCAAAAGAGAATGCGGGGGGCTTGATATTCTCATTAACAATATAGAAAGGGGCGGAATGCCTGTTGTCCACGGAGCTTATACCCTTGAGTGTAACCGGGAACAATGGCAGTTGGAGATGGAAACGACCCTCCATGCGAAATGGTTGCTTTTTGACACCTGCCTGCCACTTTTACGGCAACAGGAAGAAGCCGCGGTTATCAATATCTCTTCCATTGCCAGCGAAACCGACCGGGGCGGCATTGCCGGTCTCCTCTTTAACGACGGTTATGCCGCCGCCAACAAAGGCATAGAAAGCCTGACCAGAATCTGGGCAAAGAGAGGTGCCCCCAGGATACGGGTAAACGAGATAATGCTTGGCATCATCGACACCAGGCATGGCCGGGAAACCAGAGGCTGGCAGACATTATCAGCCGCACAACAGCAACAGGTTCTCGACCATACCCTGATCGGACGCACCGGAACTCCATCGGAGGTAGCGGAAACAGTTCTCTTTATTCTGGAAAAGGCTGATTACATGACCGGAGCCACCCTGCGACTTGATGGAGGATTTGTTCTCGGAGCTACAGAGAAAATCCCGGCAATGCCGCCCGGAGTGTTGGAATAAAGAATGGATTACAGGAAAGCCTATGGGACTGATTTTTTTTCGAGTCTTTTTTCGAAAATCATTCTGTCCCCGGTATCAGTACCAGAAGACAGAGGACAGAATAACCAGCGTTCTATCCTCTGTCCTCTGAAACCTCTATCATTCACGAGGTCTGGGAAAACGGTTAAATCTCAAGAACCCATTCAGGAATACGATGGAGAATATACTCAGAAACAGCCTGTTTTTCTTCTCCTTTCTCTACTGCCCCTAGATCACGGACAACCTCATCAAAGTCAAACCAGCATATTTCCTTGTCTGCCTGGTTATAAACCGTCAGAACCCGACGATTCGACCGATGGATATCCTCTTCTTCCTGGATTGCCGCAACAATACGAGCAGCTTCATCATAGGGAAGAAAACGAACTTCTTCATTACCCATGGCTTCACTCCATTTTTTGACTAAGGGGGTATTTTCTGCCAACATAAAATTCGGCAATAAATAACAAAAAAAAAGAGAAGCAGGTATTCCTGCCTCTCTTTCCTGATAAATCAGATTATTTTCAAGCCGGTTTAACAACCGCACCAGAACGAATGCACCGGGTACAGGCGTTAATGCGAGCAGTGCGACCACTTTCAGTCATAGTTCTAACCCGTTGCAGATTAGGCAGCCATCGACGGCGATTCTTATTATGGGCATGGCTTACATTATTCCCGGTCGCCGGCCCTTTTCCACATATATCACATACTCGTGCCATGATTAATCTCCATATAAAATCATTACAAAACCATCTTCTCAAACCCCTAATGTTATCTGTCACACCATAAAAAAGCAAGTTTTTTATACAAATAAATATTCAATAATTATTTTCATGTTTACCTGTTATACCTGATCACCATCCTTAACCAATTGAAAATAATAGACTATAAATCCTAAAACTCCAACAGTCTATCCAGATCAAGCATCTCTATTTTTCTGCCGCTTACCCGTATAATCCCGTCCTCACTCATCCTGGCAAAAATACGGGATAAAGTCTCTGGAGTCGTACCGAGAAGACTTGCCAGTTGTCCCTTGGGAATATCCAGAGTTACCTGCTCAGAACTTCCCTGCTCTTCACCAAGATAAAGCAGATGGGATGCCAGCCGACCCGGCACCTCTTTCAAGGAAAGATGTTCAATCTGAGTGGCAAATTGTCTCAGACGCATGGAAAGCATGGCAAGCATATTAAGAGCAATTGAAGGGGTGGCATGGACGAGATTGACAAACTCTTTACGGGGAAAAAACAATACCTTCCCTTTGCCAAGACTCATCGCATTGGCGGGGTAGGGCCGGCCATGAAAGACCGGTACTTCGCCAAAAGGTTCACCGGGGCCGTAAATATGAAGAATTTGTTCCCTGCCTTCAAAGGAAGTCTTAAAAATTTTTATTTTCCCCTCAAGCATCATATAGAAACCAACGGCCTCATCTCCTTCAAAAAAAATGGCATCTTCCTTGCCCACATCTTTAACCACTGTAATATTCGCAATTTCGGCAAGCTGTTTTTCTGACAGACCGGCAAAGAGAAGGGATTTGGCAATAATATTTTCTGTGTTTTTCATCTCAACAATTAAAAAAAATAAAAAAAAGTAAAAACTTGACCTATGTCAAGGAAACCAGTCCCGGTATCCTCTATAGTGGAATTATCGTAACCGGAAACACCAACAAAAACGACAATAAATTTAAC
>CAZHPX010000037.1:6032-8568 GCA_964534785.1 uncultured Desulfobulbaceae bacterium
CAGGGAGAAACAAAATGTATTGTAACCAATGCGAACAGACAGCCAAAGGAATTGCCTGCACCACAGCAGGTGTTTGCGGCAAGAACAACCAGGTGGCAAACATAGAAGATGTCCTCATCCATGCGTTATGCGGAATGTCTCTATACGCCAATGAAGCCAGAAAAAATAATATCGTTGACGAGGCCATGGATCGTTTCACCATGGAAGCCATATTCTCCACCCTCACTAATGTTGATTTTGATCCGGAGAGGTTTGTGCCTATGATCAAAAAAACGGTTGAACTGCGGGAAGAGTTGAAAGAAAAACTGGGCATGAGCGATAAAACCGATATTATCTCCCAGACAGTATCAAAAGTTAAAGATATGCTTGGCGGTGAGAAGGAAAAAACAATTTTTGACCATCCGGCGGTCAGATTCACCCCGGCAGATACAGTTGATGAACTTGCCGTCCAGGGAGCAGAGTTAAACTTCATTCCCAACCTCGATGTTGATGAGAATGTCCGCTCCCTGAAACAAACCCTGCTCTATGGTCTGAAAGGAATTGCTGCCTACACGGATCACGCGGCTATTCTTGGTCAGAATGACCCTGCCATTGTCGGTTTTATTTATGAAGCCCTGTCTGCCATGCTGACGGAGGGGCTTACCATTGAAGACTGTGTGCCGGTTGCTATGAAGGCCGGTGAAATAAACCTCCTGGCCATGAAGATTCTTGATGAGGCCAATACCGGAACCTATGGCCACCCTGTACCGACCACTGTCCCGCTTGGTCATCGCCCGGGGAGATGTATTCTGATTACCGGCCATGACCTCCATGACCTGGAACTGCTCCTCAAGCAGACCGAAGGAAAAGGCATTGATATCTATACCCATGGTGAGATGATGCCCTGTCATGGCTACCCGGAACTTAAAAAATATGACCATTTCTTTGGCCATTTCGGTACAGCCTGGCAGAACCAGCACAAGGAATTTCCGAATTTTCCAGGGCCGGTACTGTTTACCACCAACTGTATCCAGAAACCACGGGACAGCTATAAAGATCAGATATTCACCACCGGTCTGGTCGGATGGCCGGGAATCACCCATGTCGGAGCAGACAAGGACTTCAGCAGAGTGATTGAAAAAGCTCTAAGCATGGATGGTTGGCAGGATGATGTCGATAACGGCTCTGTTATGGTTGGTTTTGCCCGTAACGCTGTTCTCGGAGTTGCAGACAAAGTAATTGAAGCAGTAAAAAACAAAGATATCAGACATTTTTTCCTTGTTGGCGGCTGTGATGGTGCCAAACCCGGCCGGAACTATTTCACAAAATTTGTTGAGCAGGTTCCCGATGACTGTATCGTCCTCACCCTGGCATGCGGAAAGTTCCGTTTCTTTGACCAGGATCTGGGCAATATCGGGGGAATCCCAAGACTGCTTGATGTCGGTCAATGCAACGATGCCTACTCTGCCATCCAGATTGCCGTGGCTCTTGCAGGTGCATTTGAATGTGAGGTCAATGAACTGCCCCTGTCCATGATTATCTCATGGTATGAGCAGAAAGCGGTGGCAATTCTCTTGACCCTGTTGTATCTCGGCATTAAGGATATTCGCCTCGGACCAACCCTGCCTGCTTTTATCAGCCCGGCGGTATTACAGTTCCTTGTTGATACCTTTGACATCAAACCGATTGCCGATACACCTGAAGAAGATCTGAAAGCTATACTTGGCTAAAGCAGCATGTGGCTGGAGCCGATTTTCAGGTAAATCGGTCGTACCGTGAACTTTTGCAGGCTGGGAAACCTTCCAGCCTGCATCTGACCAAAAACAAAGTAAATATTTGGCAGTACTCCTTCTTAAAGGCGATCAGGCCGCCAGCATACCTGTCGTCTAACTGATCGGCTTACCTCCACAAGAAGCACTGCCAAATATTTACAATGCAGTGGTTTTGATAGTTCTCATAGCATAAGCCGAATATTTACAAAACAAAAAAACAAAAATGAATAAAAACAATCAGAAATACCCAAAAACATTTTGCCCCATGCCGGGTATAAATGCGGGGGACCATGAGCAGGGAAGACCTGGAGAGGGTTATCGAGATTGTTCGCAGATATGATATTCCCATGGTCAAGATAACCGGCGGACAACGCCTGTATTTCCATGGCCTGGAAGAAAAAAATCTGCAAAATTTAAAAACAGAATTGGAAATTCAGGAAATACCTCCCCATAAAAGCGGAAACCTCCATAATATCCAGGCCTGTCCTGGTAAAAAATGGTGTAAATATGGTCACAGGGAAACTGAAAATATAACCCGCCTTCTCGCAAAATTGAAATTTGACCAACCCTTGCCTGCAAAGGTAAAAATTGGAGTTTCCGGCTGTCGTTTTTGCTGTTGCGAATCCTGGATGCGGGATATAGGCCTGACCGGAGAAAAAAACGGCTGGAGATTCACCTTTGGCGGCAATGCTGCCGGACGACCACGAACCGGTGATCTTATTGCCCGGGGACTAAGGGTCTGTAAAATAATAACATGGCCGTTTATGTTCAATTGTGTTAGCATG